>CAZLDQ010000060.1:0-24323 GCA_964558295.1 uncultured Planctomycetaceae bacterium
CAGGGTTCAGGGTTCAGGGTTCAGGGTTCAGGGTTCAGGGGCGGGGGGGAGGAGGGCCAGCGGCGGGTTGGTTCGTCTAGTTGGCGTTCGAATGTTCTTTCCATGCCGTTGAGCATTCGAATGCATTCGCGGTAACGATTGCGGAAGGTGTCGTAGACCTGTTCGGACAAGTAGTTCTTGAGTTTGGCAATATAGAGGTGATGGATTGTCTCAAGGGCCTCTCCTCGGGCACGATTCACGCCTTCAATCTTGTTGCGTATGTGCCGGTCGCTATGCTTTTCCGCCAGATTGGCTGGCGAACTGTTGGACGATCTTCGCACTTGCGACCCAAGCTCAAAACGCTCTTCCATGGGCCATGCATGCGTCAACTCGCACACATCAATATGGAGCTGAGAATGCTTCTGATAAACCATGAGGTCCTCCACACACATATCGTCCGCCATGCCCCACCTCCCTATCCAAAGGTCTAGTCTCCTGTTTCCTCTCTCCTTTTCCCTAATATCTCGCTTGTCGTCGGGTCAAATACTCGGTCAGCGCCCGGTCAAACTGCATGCTGGTGTCCAACGGGACATAGTCGATCCGGGACTTGAAACACTCGCGGCGATACAGGTCGCGGAAGGCTTCCACTTCGGTCACGTAGTCGGGCCGGTAGTGGGACGCGTCGAGTTGGAGGATTTCATGGGTCTCGGGTTCCTCGAACTCCACCATCCCATCGAAGGGGAAACGGACTTCGGCCTCGTCCAACACATGGAACAGGATCACGTCGTGCCCTCGATGGCTCAGGCGGTGGAGCGATTGGAGCACGGGTTCCGGATCGGTCAGCAGGTCGGAAAAGACCATCACCAGGCTGCTGTGACGGAGCATGGCGGCAATCTGATTCAGACTGGCCGCGATGTCGGTCTTTCCTTCGGGACGCAGTTTGGTCAACAGCGAGAGCACCGTGGCCAGGTGGCCACGCCGCGACTTGGGGGCCAAGCTGTTGCGGATCTTCTCGTCAAACGTCAGCAAGCCCACGGGGTCCTGTTGATGAATCATCAGGTAGCACAATGCGGCCGCCAGGCAAATCGAATACTCGAACTTGTTCAGTTCCTGCCGGTAGGTGTAGCCCATCGACCGGCTCAGATCCATCGCCAGAAAGCCGGTAATGTTGGTCTCGGCTTCGAACTTTTTGATGTAATACTTGTCGGTCTTCGCATAGATCAGCCAATCGATGTCCTTGGGATCGTCGCCCGCGGTATACTTGCGGTGCTCACTGAATTCTACAGAGAACCCATGGAACGGGCTGGCATGCAATCGGTGCAAAAACCCCTTGACGATTAACTGCGCACGCAGGTCCAGCCGCTTGATCTGCCGAACGACTTCAGGCTTGAGGTATTTTTCGGCGGTGGACATGATGATGGATGGATGGGGGGTAGGTGGTGGAGGGTGGCAAGGTTCACCGGGGAACCCATCTATTCACCATCCACTATACACCATCCACCTATTTCTCGTATTTGGGAATCACGGGGGGAGGCGTTTCACGGATTAGACGCTGGACGATGTCATCGGTGGTCATGCCTTCCGCTTGGGCCTGGAAGTTGGCGCTGATCCGGTGGCGCAGGACGGGAACGCAGACCTTTTGGATGTCTTCGATCGACACGGAGAAGCGGCCGTCCATGGCGGCCAGGGCTTTGCCGCCCATGATCAGGTATTGCCCGGCACGGGGGCCGGCGCCCCAATCGATCAGGTCACGGATAAACGCGGGGGCCGAGGGGTCCTTGGGCCGGGTTGCCCGGACCAGCCGCGCGGCGTATTGCACGATGTATTGGCTGACGGCCACCGAGGTGACCAGCTTCTGCAGGTTCAAAATCGCCTTGGCCGACAGCACCTTGCGAATCTCCACCTTTTCGCTGCGGGTCGTGGTGGCCAGGATCCGCTCTTCTTCCTCGGCGGTCGGATAGTCGACCTTGATATTGAACATGAAGCGGTCCAACTGCGCTTCAGGTAGCGGATAGGTCCCTTCCTGCTCGATCGGGTTTTGGGTGGCGATTGTGAAGAAGGGGTCGGGCAGGTTGTAGGTCTGTTGGCCGACCGTCACTTCCCGTTCCTGCATCGCCTGGAGCAAGGCGGCCTGGGTTTTCGGGGGAGTCCGGTTGATTTCGTCGGCCAGGAGGATGTTGGTGAAAATCGGCCCTTCGACAAAGCGGAAGTTGCGCCGGCCGTTCTCGTCTTCCTCCCACACGTTGGTCCCCGTGATGTCCGAAGGCATCAGGTCGGGGGTGAACTGGATGCGCTGGAAGCGAAGATCGAGAATCCGGGCCAGCGTACTGACCATCAATGTCTTGGCCAGCCCCGGCACGCCGACCAGCAGACAGTGGCCGCGCGTAAAAATAGCGGCAAAGATCTGCTCGATCACCTCGTTCTGACCGACGATGACCTTCTGTAACTCTTCCTGCATGACCCGCCGGTGTTGGCTGAACTCCTGCAGGACGTCGCCGAGACTGCGAGGTTTAGTAGACAACGTTGCTCCTTGCACGATGCGGGGTTAGGGAAACGGCTCTGGGGTGATGATGGCATTTCCTCTACAGTTCCAAAGCCCTACTATTCTATAGCCCAGCCTATGGAGGACCTGGGAGACTGGGGGAGATTCTCTTCCTCCCACCCCTCTGCTGGTTGGTTGCAGAGAGGTTGCGGATGAGGAAAGAGAGGAATAAACCGTACAAAACGCCAAGAGCGCGAAAGAATGGAGGATGAGGGGAATTGAAACGGAGAGGGGCCTCTTCTCCCTCCCAATTTTCTTTGTTGGCAGACTTTGCGTGCTTTGCGGTGTTCATAAGGCGATGGCGGATCGGTGTTCCGGACGATTTTCCTCACTCCCTGCGAGATAGGGAGGGGGCGAGCGTCCATATCGAGCACGTGAGGCTTGGAATTGTCTTGCCGTAGCTCTCCTAACTTGAAAAGTCTTCTATACTTGGGACAATGTGCAGCGTGGTGGGGGGCCAGGAGGCTTGCGATGCGATGGTTCATAGGCTGCGTGCTCGTGCTAGGAATTGTCCTGGCCCCGCTGGAGGTCTCGGCCCAAACGGAAGACATTACCGCCCAGCAGGTGCGCGACGCGCTGGACGGGGCCATCAAGTTTCTCAAGCAACAGCAGCACCAGAACGGCTCCTGGCCCGACTGGATCAAACAATCTGGAGGGGTGACCTCGCTTTGTACGCTGGCTCTCCTGGAGGCGGGCGTGCCGGTCGAAGACGCGTCGATTCAACGAGCGCTTGTCTATCTGCGCAAACAGCGAGCGGAGGAGGTCAATGCGACCTATGCCATCGCCCTGCAGACGATGGTTTTTTGCAAGGCGGAGCCCTATCGCGACTTGGCGGCCATTTCCCGAAATGTTCGCTGGTTAGAACGGACGCAAATCAAGGACGGCATGACCAAAGGGGGCTGGTCGTATCCGGGCTTGAGCGCCGACAACTCGAACAGCCAGTTTGCCCTGTTGGCCTTGTACGAGGCCGAGCGGGTCGGGGTTCAAGTCGAGGCGCGCGTGTGGCGTCTGGCCAAGCTCTATTGGGAAGACTGCCAGAATCCGGACGGTTCGTGGGGCTATCGCAAGCAGATGCCTGGCACCGGCAGCATGACCTGTGCGGGAATCACCTCGATGGTGATTGCCAACGACATGGTCCACCAGAGCAACGCCCAAGTGGACGGCGATCGGATCTTGTGTTGCCAGGAGGCGTCGGACGAGGGGGACGACCGAGTGGTTCGCGCTCTCCAGTGGCTCGGAAAGAACTTCTCCGTCACTCATAACCCAGGTGGAGCGCCTCAGACGTGGCTGTTGTATTACCTTTACGGTTTGGAACGAGTCGGCCGGATGACGGCCCATCGGTTCATTGGTGGGCACGACTGGTATCGTGAAGGGGCCCGTCACTTGATTGAGATGAGGTCAACCGTGGCTGCCGCGGCCGGTTGGCAGGGGAAGGGCTTTGAAGAGAAAGACAAGAACGTGGCCACTTCGTTTGCCATGCTCTTTCTGGCCAAGGGACGCCGGCCCGTCCTCCTGTCGAAAGTCAAGTTTCGCGCCAGCGACGATTGGAACCATCATCAAAGCGACGTGGGCAACCTGACGCGGTTTGTCGAATCCCGCTGGAAACGCGACCTGACCTGGCAGGTTGTCGATTCCGAGGCGGCTTCGGTTGACGATTTGTTGCAGTCCCCGGTCCTCTACTTCAGCGGGCGCGACAACCTGCTTCCCGACTCTCAAGCCGATCAGGACGATCTGGCACGCAAGCTTCGCGATTACGTGGACCGGGGCGGCTTCCTGTTTGCCGAGGCCGACTGCAACGGGGCGGGCTTTGACCAGAGTTTCCGGGCACTGATGCAACGCGTCTTTCCGGAAAAAGAATACCGTCTCCAACTCTTGCCGCCGGAGCATCCGATCTGGCGGGCGGAGGAGAAGGTCGATCCCAAGTACCTGCGCCCGTTGTTGGGCATTGAGTTTGGCTGCCGGACAAGCGTCGTCTATGCCCCCCCCGACCCGGAAGGTTTGCGCCCGTCGCTTTCCTGTCTCTGGGAATTGTCGCGCAGCGGTCGCGACCGCGACCATCGCGAGACGGTCAAGGCTCAGACTCGGGCGGGGTTGGCGATTGGGATCAATGTATTGGCCTATGCCACCAACCGGGAACTGCGTCCCAAGGACATGATTCCGGCCAAGGTCGTCCGGGACGAAAAACGCGATCCGTCGGCACGCGGCCGGATCTACATTGCCAATCTCCGTCATCCGGGCGGCTGCCATGCGGCCCCGCGAGCGCTGGTCAACCTGATGGAGACGGCCGCCCAAGAGTTGAAGATCCGCACCGGTACGGAAGCCCGAGAAGTGGGACTTACCGATGAAACGCTCTTCGAATACCATCTGGTCTTCATGCAAGGCCGGAGCATGTTCCGCCTGACGGACGCCGAACGCAAGCAGTTGCGCATCTTTGTCGAACGCGGCGGAATGCTGTTTGCCAATTCAATCTGTGCGAGCAAGACCTTCACGGAATCGTTCCGCCGCGAAATGGCCACGATATTCCCCGACAAGCCGCTGGAGCCGATCCCGGCGAGCGATCCGCTCCTGACGCCGGCCTACGGCGGGTTTGACTTGTCGACCGTTACTCGACGCGATCCGCAGCGGAGCACGGGCAACGAGCCGCTGAAGGACGTTTTGCGCAAAGTGCCGCCGGAGTTGGAAGGGATCAAGTTCGGCGACCGCTACGGCGTGATCTTTTCTCGCCACGACCTGAGCTGTGCCCTGGAAAAGCAGAATTCGCTGGAATGCCAAGGCTACGTGCGCGAAGACGCCGGGCGGATCGGGTTGAACGTGCTGCTCTATTCGTTGCAGCAGTAGGCTGGCAAGCCAGCCCTACCGCCGGCATCGCTGCTGCAACTCCAGAAAGCGGGCCTTCAACTCCGGGCCGCCCAACTCAGGATAGAGGACTTCCAGTAACGCGATCATCTTCGCGGCCTGGTCGGGATTGCCGAGGCGGTAGTGCAAGTCGGCGACCTGGTACTTCGCACGGAACCAACGCGGGCTCTGCGGCTTGGATTTGGCTTCCAGGTCGCGCCAGCGAGCCAATGCCAGTTCCAAGGAAGGGCGATCTGTACGCGTCGAGAGCAACCGGGCGTAGGCTTCCTGAATCTCTCCGTCGCGTGGATAGGTTTTGGCTAACCACTCGTAGGCTTCCAAGGCTTCGTCGGTCCGGCCTGCATCGGCCAAGGCTTGGGCTTGCAGCCGGTCGAGCGTCGGCCGGCTCTCCGGGCTGAGTTGGTTTGCGTGCGGACGAAGCCGCTCGATGGCAACCAACTCCAGGCGGGCCAATTCACCGCGCACCTTGGCCGGAGCTGTGGACATCATCCGTTCCATCGCTATGAGCATCCCGAGTAATTGGTCGGGCGAACTGGCTGGGAGTTGCTTTAGCACGGTGGCCGCTTCGCCGTGTCGCCCCTGGCCGGCCAGCGAGAATGCGAGCAGCACCAGGGCGCTGGACTTCCACTCGGCCGGCGCGTCGGTCGCTCCGGCCAATGCGGCTTCGAGGAGCCGTTGGGCCCGGGCAAAATCGCCCGGCGTATAATAGAGCCGCAACCGGGCGGCGGCCAAGACGGCGTCGCGGGCCGTAGGGCTCCAACGTTCCGGCAGACGCCCCTGGGAGTCCACGATCAGGTGTTCGAACCAATCGGCGACGGCCGTGACCTGTTCCTCGGTCGGTTGCCCCGCGGCTTGACGTTCCTCCAGCCCGTTTAAGCAGCAGCGCATCGTCGCTTCGACAACGCGCGCGTAGTGCGGATCGTCGGGCGTGATCGCCTGGTAGGTGGCCATCGCGCGCGTCCAAACGCGTTTTTGCTCCAAGAGTTGGCCCAGCCGCCAGCGTATGTCGTTGGCCGTCGGTGACTCGGGCCAATGCGTGAGGAATTCTTGAAGCAGGGACTCGTACTGATCCAGTGCGTCGGGGGCTTGCTGCTTGACGAGTTGGGCGGCGTGGAAGATGGCCAGCCGGTAGGTTTCGGCCGCTTTGGGATGGGTGGGTATGGCCAAGGCGAGCTGGCGGTAGCGTCGCAGGGCTTCGGCGTGACGATTGCGCCCGTGCTCGATCGTGGCGGCGATGTAGCCCAGTTCGAAGGCCCGATCGGGGTTCTCCTGTTGCGAAGCAATCGCCTGGGCCCGATCGTAGGCCGCCACCGCATCGTCAGGGCGACCGCTGCGGTAGGCGCTTTCGGCGGCGTGGATCTGCATGGCCAGGTCGCCGCCGTCGGCTGCGGCTTCCACACGTCCGGCCAGGAGCATTTCGGCGCGGCGAGTCCAATAGGGACCGTGCTGTTGTTCGATCAGGCGGAGCATCTTCATGGCTTTCGTACGCCACTCGGTGGCCGCTTGTTGGTCCTTGGCCTTTTCCGTGACCCGCCACGCCTCCAAAAACACCTCCAGCCACGCATAGTCCAAATCGGCCGAGGTGAGGTTGTCCAGTTGGCGTCCTTCGGTGAGTAGACCGAGGGCCTGGGGCAACTGGTCGGCGGCCAAGGCGAGCCGGAGCCGCTCGGCCCGGCCGCGGAGTTGAATGGCCGGCGGCGGTTGGTCGGCCATCAGGGCGTCGAGCTTGCGCTCGGCCGTGGTCTTGTCGGCCAGAAGCCGGTAGCAGACGATTTCATCCAAGCGGCTTTCCCAGGCGACCGGATGGGTCGGGTCGAGTTTGGCGAGTGGGTCGAGCAAGCGGACCGCCTGGGTTAGCGAGTTGGCCCGATCGGGGCTCTCGGCCGGGTAACACTGTCCTTGGTTACGCAAAGCCCGGGCGAGTTGATACTGGACGTTTGTCTGGAGGTTTAGCAGTTCGGCGGCGGTCAACTGGTCGCGCCCGGATTGTTGAACACGGGTGCGGACGGAGGTGTTCGCCTCGCGCAACAGCCGCTCGACCTCTTGGTGCAGTTTTCCGAGCTGGCGAATCGCCATGCGCAGACAATCCCGGGCTTGCGTGAGCAGAGCCACGTTGTCGCGAAGCACTTCGGCCTCTTGCCGGGACAACTCACCCCGAGCCATGAGGGCCAACGCCCCTTGGAAGCGGACCAGCGGCAGTCGTGGACTCTCGGGAGCCTGCTGGACGAACTGCTCAACGACTTGGGAGGCACGTTGCCAGAGCGGCTCGCGCTGATCGGGCGCCGAGTTGACGGCCTGTTCGGCCAGCGTGAGCGACAACTCGATCGTCAGTTCCGCCCGGCCGGTGTCGCCAAGTTGCGGATCGCCGAGCCGATCCAGGCAGTACGTTACGGCCAGCTCGAAGAGCTTCCGGTCTCGCAGGCCGTCCACGAATCGGTGGTCGCTGGAACCGTCGGCGGCAAACGCCGACGTCGTCAACACCCCAATTGCCGCAAGAGCCAGCACCCCGCGTAGCGACCTGGCTTGCCCGGCGCATCCCCAAGCACCTCGCTTTTGCGCAGCTTTCTCGACCAACGCACACCACCCCGTTGGCTTGGGACTTCGGTACTCGCAGAACCACTGGCTCATCAGACTCCCGCTTCCGCTGATGCGGCGAATTGCACTTTTTCCAGTCCCAAATGCCGGCACAGATCATAGACATCGATCACATTTTCCAGGGGCACTTGGCGGTCGATGTCGAGGATCACCGGGAGGTCAGGCTTCAGCTTGACCACCGCGGCGAGTACGGCCCGGACGTCGACGAGGCTCTGATACTGCCGTTTGTTGATCTCCCAGGCCACGCCCGGTTCGCGCCAGAGCAGCTTGACCACGATCTCGTCCAAGTCCTTGAGCAACGGATCGGCGGTGACCTCGGACGCCAACGCCCCGGGGAACGACAGGTTCGTCGGCAGAACCTCTTCGGACGGCTGAAAACTCGATGTGCAGATGAAGAAGATGATCAACAGGAAGATTACGTCGATCATCGGCGTCATCGGCAATTCCAGGCTGCCGCGGGGACGGTGATTATATCCGGTGGAACGCATGGGGGAAACGCGGAATGATGAATGCAGAATGGCGAACACGAGAAACAGAGTCCGGCAACCAATCGTCGGACGGCGGTCCTCGGCCTTTCATTTCGCATTCTGCATTCTGCATTCTACACACCTTCCTGATTCTGCATTCCTTCCTTATTCACTCTCGACGGCGAATGTCACTTTCCAGACGCCGGCGCGGGCACAGGCGACCATGATGGGTTCGATCAGGGCGAAGGGGGCTTTGCGATGGGAGCGGATGCGGACTTCCAGGCGGCGCCCGGCCTTCTGGCTTTCGTAGCCAATGAGCCGGGTCAGTTCGGCGGTACTCATCCGCTTGCCGGAGACCATGATCCGGCCCTCGGGGGCTTCGTCGGGCAAGACGTTGACCACCACGCGGCGGATGTCCTCGTCGTCAGTGGTTCGTTGGCCGGTGGCCGCTTTGGGTAAATCGAGCTCCAGTTGCGTTTCCTGCTGGGCCAAGTGGCTGGCTACCAGGAAGAAGATGATCAACTGGAACACAACGTCGATCATCGGCGTCATGTCGAAGCCGAACGAGCCACGCGATGCGTACTGCGGGACACGCATCAGAGGGAACCTCCCGGGGGTGGCGGGGGAACCGCGCTGCGCGGCTGGGTCGTGCGACGACGTTTCAGGGGAAGGAACACATGCTCGGCCACGCGCGCGGCGGTGGCCGTCATCTGGTCCAACCGGTTGCGGAACACGGCAAATGCGGCCAACGCCGGAATGGCCACGATCAGCCCTTCGACCGTGGTGACCAGGGCTAGGTAGATCCCTTGGGCCAGATCGGCCGCCCGGGCGGCGCCTTGCGTAGCGGCCACCTCACGGAAGGCCATCACCATGCCGATCACCGTGCCCAAGAGGCCGAGCATCGGGGCCAGGCCGCCGATCACGGAGAGATACTCGATCTTGCGGAAGAGCCTCGCCGACTGTTCGGCCAGAGCGTCTTCGAGGGCCTTTTCGATGGCGGCCCAGCCGCCGTCGAGTTCCGCCAATCCGGCCTCCAACACGTAGGCCAAAAGGCTCGGCTGTTGCCGGCAGACGTCTTGGGCTTGCCCCACGCGGCCGGCGGCCAGAAGATCACGCACCTGTTCGGCCAGTCCCGGGGGCATCAGTACGGTGGCGCGGATCGTCATCAAGTGTTCAATCACCAAGGCGACGGCGCCGATCGAGAGGAAGATAATCAGGAAGCCGACCCAGCCGCTGGCCAGGACGAGGTCCCAGAAACCGTCCTGGCCCCGGGCGGAGTCGGACGCGGGAGGCGTCTCGGGCATGGCACTCGGCATGGCCGGCATTCCCGGAGCGGCTGGCGTTTGGAACCCCGTGGCGGGCGAGGCCGGCGGTTGTGCGGGCACCCACCGCGCGAGCCCCATGGCTAGCAGGAGGACGACGAGTAGACAAAGCAGTTCGATCCGTCGCAATGTGGTGATCCTTGTTCGAGCAGGACTACGTGGTTGGTTCAGGGTTCAGGGGGCTGGGGAGCCGTTCGTGCCAGGATTCTGAACCCTGAACCCTTTTGATTGGCTTCTTCATTCGACGCTCTTTTGTAGTTCTTCGAGGCGTTGGCGGGCTTCGGCGGCCGGGCGGGTGTTGGGATACGTTTGTGTCAATTCCGCGTAGAGGGTCGCGGCCTGGCGCACGCGGCCCAGACGCTCCAAGGCCTGGCCTGCGTCTTGCAGCGCACGCATCGTCAAGAGTCGGTGTTGGGGGTAGAGAATCGGTAACCGCATCCAAGCCAGTGCCGCTTGCTCATACTGTTGGTGTTGGGCCCAGCCCTGACCGAGTACGTAAGAGGGCCCCGCTCGAAGCGGCTCGGGCATCTGGTCGATGAGCCGGCTCCAGGTTTTCAACTGGTCGACATCGGCCGTCACGGTCAGGACACGCCAGGTTTGCGCCAGGGCCAGCCGAGCGACGCGTGGGTCATGGGCCGTGGTCAACTGCTTGAGGCGTGTCAGGGCGCCGGGGCCCGCGCTGGTCGGCAACAAGTGACTGGCCCCCAGGAGCACGGCGGCCGGCAGGTCTTCCCGGGCGATCCACTGCTGGGCCGCTTGCTCCAAATCGTGCGGCAGTTCGCTGGGAATCCAGGCCAAAGGGATGCAGTCGAAGTAGATCGTCGCGGGGTCGCTGCGCACCAGGACCAGGAATTCTTCACCGGCCGGAGCCCAGCGTTCCAAGGCCTGCTGGCACCAGACGATCTGCGCCGTGATCTGGCGGCGGACCCACGCGCGGGACTCGCCATTGCGAGCCTGAAGGTAGAGTGCTAAGGCGGATTGGAATTCGCCTTTGGCGAACAGTTGATCGGCTTCGACCTGGGGGCGGCTGTAGTTGGTCTCGACGTGCAGGACTTGCTCGGCGGGGATGGTGCGGGGCACCCCGCCAGTCAGTTCAATGCTCAGGCCTTCCCCGGTGTAGTCAAGGATGCGGCCGGTGAGTCTCTGGTGACCTTGAGGATTTGTCGTGCTGGAGATGGAGACGATGTCTTGGGCGGCCGCCGGCAGATTGACGAGCGCCGCGAAGAGGGCAAGCGCGATTCGTATCTGTTTTCGTCGTGGGGAACGCATTGGCTATCTGGCGGTGGAGGACTTCGTGATATCGACGTAGGCGTATTGGCCGTTGTTTTGGAGGGCGAGTTTTTCGAGGAAGCTCATTCCCGACTGCTTGGGGCCCAGGCCGAACTCGATAGCGTTGATCGTGATTCCGTTGGCCCGGCGGTGGATGTCTTCGAGCTGCCGGGCGCTGAGCCGTGGCTCGTCGGCGTCGGTGAAGAAGAAGATCACGTCGGGCTGGAGCGTGATGGCCAGTTTCAGGGCGTCGTCATGCCGCGTGCCGCCGTCCGGGGTGATCGAGCCGATGAACCGGCGGGCTCGTTCTTTGTTCTCTGGAGTGCCGAAGGCGAGACGTCCGGCGGCGCCGCTCGGGTTGAAGACGGCTGGACGCTCGTTGTAGAAGATGATCTGGAATTGATGGACGGTGTCGAGATCTTGGAGACTGCGGAGCAGTTCGGCCTTGGCCATGGCCAACGCGCTGCGACCTGGGCCGCCGGTGCTGCCGGAGCGATCGAAGACGTAGACGAACTTGCTTCCTTCGCCGACGGTGCCAAACACGCTGGTGCGGGTCTGGCCGGGGCCAAGGCCGCCGCGTCCAGGACGCGCCCCTCCCCCGCCGGCCGCTCCCTGCGTGGCATCCATGGCCGTGCCGACGCCGCCGCCTTGGAGAACGCCCGGGCCGATGAGAGGCTGAGCCGAGGGGAGCACGTTGGTTGGATCGCTTGGGGGCGAATCGTCCAGGGTTTGGTCGAGATTCACCGTTGTGGCAGTGTGCGCGCCGGCTGTCGCGTTCGTCTCGACGGCTTGCGGGGAGTTGTCGTTGCCGCTTTCTCCCGTGAAAAAGTCCCCCTCCTCGCCTTGGTGCTTCAAGACGATCCCCACTTCTGCGGTCCGCTCGGAGAGATTTCCATGTGCTCCCCCCGAGGTGAACATTTGGGCGAGGAAGAGAAAGAGCCCCAGATGGAAGATCAGCGACAGGAACCAACTGGGCATCGTCCACCGCCGTGGATCGAGGTTTTCCCAGAGCTGGCGGGTCGACTGAAGCCGGAGCACGGAGAGAAGCTCCCAAAATACTAGCGGCGAAAGTAGTTACGGCAGATGCGCGGATTGTAGAGTCGCGTGTCGGATGAGTCAACGCGAGAAGCCTGGCAGGGTCGCTCTTGCGATGTGTCCTGAGTATAATAAGAAGCTAAACCTCGGAGTGAAATGACCGTGCATATTATCAAATATCCCCATCCTACCCTGCGTCACAAGTCGAAGCCGTTGCGCCGTGTGGACAGTGAACTGCGCAAGATCGTCCGCGAGATGTTCGAGTTGATGTACGAGCATGAAGGCGTGGGGTTGGCCGCCAATCAGGTGGATCTTCCGTACCGGTTGTTCATTCTCAATCTGACGGCCGATCCGGCGGCAAAGGATGAAGAGCACGTCTTTATCAATCCGATCCTTTCCCAACGCAAGGGGTCAGTGGAAGACAAAGAGGGGTGTCTGAGCTTTCCGGAGATTTTTGCCCCGGTGCGCCGGGCGGAGAAGGTGGTTTTGGCCGCCTACACGTTGGAGGGGAAAGAGATCGCCTATGAATTGGACGGGTTCTTTGCCCGGGCGGTCCAACACGAGTCGGACCATCTCGACGGGGTCGTCTTTATCGACCGCCTGACGCCGAGTCATCTGCTAGCAGTCCGTGACGACTTGGCTGCCCTGGAACGGGAGTTTCTCTTCAGCCGCGAGCATGGCATGATCGAGGACGACCAGCAGATTGCCGCACGCCTGAGCCAGTTGGAAGCGGCGCGGACCTAGTCAGATCGGCTTGGGAGCGACGGGAGGCGGGGCGTCAATCAGGCTGATCAGTCTCTGGCCAGGACGCGGGGCAAGTGGGGCGTCGACCGTGGCGATGGTCAGTCTGCCTCGCTCGTCGAGGACAAACAGCAGGATGGCCGTGTCTTTGTACCGGTCGCGGAAGGTCCGGTAGTCGAATTCTGACGTTAGGGTGGTCGTCTTGACGGTGGCCCCATGGGCCAACCGTTCGGCCAATCGGGCGTAAGTCAGATCGATGGCAAAGAGGAGCCGTCCCAGACGGTGTGTGGAGACGGATTCGCGACGGTCCGCGCTGCTGGCTTTCGTGGGCAGTTGATAGACCTCGGCGCGGCCGAAGAAGTCGACGAACTCCTGGCAGGCCAGGGCGTTGACCTCGTCGTTGGGCGTGATTGCCAAGAGGCGGCCGATCCCGCTGAGTTCCAACTCTTCCCGGGCGTATTCCGAGAGGATGCTGGCCCAGAGTGTGGGGAGGCCTTCCATCCGTGCTGCGGCCAATTCCCGTTGGTTGGTGTCGACCAAGAGCACGGGAATCCCTTCTTTGGCCAGGGTCGCGGCAATCATCCGCACCGGAGCGCTGGCGCCGGCAAACAGAACACCTTGGGGATTGGTTTCTGCGAGTCCCAGCCAGTTGGCCAGCGGTCCGGCCAACAGACCATAGACGGCCACCGTGCCGACGATCACCGTGAAGGTGGCGGGGACAATCTGCTCGGCTGATTCCGCCAGCGCGGGAGAAAGCCCGCCAATCGCCGCCAGTTTTAACGCAAAGACCGACGACACCGAGGCCGCTACAATGCCCCGCGGGGCCAACCAGGCCAAGAACAGTTTTTCGCGAAACTGGAGTTCCGTGCCCCAGGTGGAGAGAAAGACGGTGACGGGACGCACCACGAGGAGCATCACCGCCAAAAAGACCAAGCCGGGGAGACCAAGTTGGGTCAGGTCGTCGAGCTTGAGTCGGGAGGCCAGGAGGATGAATAGGCAGGAGATCAACAGGACACGCAAGTTCTCCTTGAATTCAATCACGTGCCGGATCGAGGCGACCCGCTGATTGGCGAAGATGATCCCAAAGACCGTCACGGTGACCAGCCCCGACTCTGGCTGGAGGAGGTTTGAGGCGGTGAAGACGGCCACCACTGTGGCCAGGAAGGCCAAGTTTTGGAGGAAGTCGGGAATCCAGTAGTGTTTGAGGAACTCGGTCAGCAGGAAGGCGGCGACGGTGCCCAATAGGCCGCCGACGAGGATCGTTTCGGCCAACCTGATCAGGGGGGCGGTCCCGGCTGTGAGGAAGCCGCCGGCAAGAAGGGTCTCGAAGACCAAGACGGCGAGGACGGCACCAATCGGATCGTTGACGATCCCTTCCCATTTGGCCACCGCCCCGACGCGACGTGCCGGACGTACCTGATGCAAGAGGGGTACGATCACCGTCGGTCCGCTGACTGTCAAAATCGCCCCCAGCAACGCGGCGATGGGCGGGGCCAGTCCCAAGATTAAGGCGGCAGCCAGCGCGGTGAGCAACCAAGTGATCAGCACCCCGACGGTCACCAGGCGGAACACAGCGCGGCCGGTCTGACGCAGCTCGCGGAAACGCAGACTCAATCCACCTTCAAAGAGAATTACGGCCACCGATAGGGAGACGATGGCAAACAACAAATCCTTGCCGATTAAGGCCTCGGGATTGGCGAATTGGCCGGCCAGGAAACCAAAGAGCAACAACAACAGGATTCCCGGCAGCCGGAATCGCCAAGCCAACCACTGGGCGACCAACCCTAAGACGATCACAGCGGCGAGATAGGCAAGTCGGATCTCCAAGACGACTCCTTGGGGCAAGGGAAGGGCGAATCCGGGCCGACTGGCCCGCCAAATGGTCGATTATTGAGCCTGACGACCGGTAGGACAAGGCAAGTTTTCGGCTCACTCTCGAACCCCACCGAACGCCATACGAGAGACCCTCGGTGGTGTCTGCCCCCCCAATGCTGATCCCGGAATGCCACGGAAAGTGTTTTCCACGGTTTTTTCTTTCACGTTTTGTACGGATTGATTCGCGGCTAGTCACCAATGTCTGTAGAGAACCGCTTTGTGCGGATTGGCGAGGGTTCACGATTACCTCGACGGAGGGTATTACGATGCGGCTGACACTTCGAACTATGCTTGCCTATCTGGATGACCTTCTGGATGGCGACGATGCTCAGGAGATTGGCAAGAAGATCGAGGAAAGCGAACGGGCTACGAGCCTGATGCACCGCATTCGCGATGTCACGCGGCGATTGCGATTGGGGGCCCCGCCGCTAGGCGACCAGACCGCTGGCTTAGACGCCAACACGGTCGCCGAGTATCTGGATAATACGCTCCCGGCGGATCGCGTCCCTGACTTTGAAAAGGTCTGCCTGGAATCGGATCTGCATTTGGCCGAGGTGGCCTCCTGCCATCAGATTCTGACCCTTGTTCTCGGTGAGCCGGCGGAGGTCGATCCGTTGAGTCGCCAACGGATGTACCAGTTGCCCGATCTGGTGGCTGCGCAGGCTAAGACGGCTCCGGAAATGGAACCGGTTGCCAATCCCGAGCCCGTGCTGAGTGACCGCCAGAAGCGCGCCGCGGCCAAGGAGTTGCCGCGTCGGGCGAAGCCGACAGTGCCTGATTACCTCCGCGAAGAAGTCAAGGCGAGTCGTCGACGCTGGTCGGTGCTGGTGGCCGTGTTTCTGGTGGCCTGCTTGGGCGTTGTGGGATGGGGGGTGCTAGACCGGTACGGGGCAGAAATCCCCCTGGGAGGACAACTTGGGGTGGGGGAGGGCGACCCGACAGTTGCTCAAGTCAAGCCTGTCGTGCCGAGTGAGCCAGCGAAGGTGGAAGAGAAGCCTACTCCATCGGCGCCCGCAGAGGCTCCCGCCGTGAAGGTGGAGATGCCGGACGCGAAGGCTCCGGCCGCCCCAAAGGTTGCGGCCGCGGAAGCACCGGTGCCCTCGGAAGCGTTGCCGGAGCCGGAGCCGGCCACCCCAATGCCGCCATCGGGCCCCCTTGCGTCACAACCGGCACCCCAAGCGTCGGGGGAGCCGAAGGCGGATCTCTCCAAGGCAAAGGAAGGCGAATTCCCCCCGGTGGCGATGACTGGCAGTCGTGAAGGGACATCGCCGCCGCTAAGCATGACGCGCTCGGAAGCAGCGCCGTTGCCGGAGCAGACGAACGACGTTGCCCCCTTGCCAGCGGAGTTTGTCGGGCAGAACATCTCGCCTCGCGAAGTGCTGTTGAAGGCCGAGGGAGGGGTGTTCAACTGGGTTCGTCTGGCAGACCAGGCCCGGCTCCTGGCTGGTGATCGCTGTCTGTCGCTGCCGACCTATCGACCCGTGGTCCTGTTGGGCGAGGATCTGCACCTGCAACTGGTTGACGCGACCCATATCCTCTTCTTGCCAAATGATCCCCGGGAAGCGGAAAAGGCGCCAGGGATTTTGGTGGATCATGGCCAATTGGTGATCACGACCGAAGGGAAGGCCAAACGGAGTCTGCGGTTGCAGATTGGAGAACGTAAGGGGCTTGTCCGTTTTACGGACGATCCGACGACCTTGGCGATCGATGTGGGGCGGGGGACGACGCTCAATGCCGATCCGGAGACGCATCCCGCCCCGCTCACGGCACGGCTGTTCGTGACGCGGGGCCGGATCCTCTGGCAGGATATGTCCAGCCGCGAAATCGTCTCGTTTGACGGGCCGGTGGAAATCGCCTTGGGCGATATGCCGGCGACCTCCGTCCCCTTGAAGACGCCGCCGCCGTGGATTGATGTGGCCACGATTAGCTTGCTCGACCAACGGGCTTCGGCGACCGTGGAGAAGGAATTGGAACCGAACCGGCCCGTACTGGTGACGTTCCGTGAGTTGGCCGAGCACCGTCAGAAAGAGGTCCGTTTGCTGGCCCAACGGTGTCTGGCCACTATTGGCGACTTCCAACTGATGGTGGGGGCCTTGGACGATCTCGAACAGAAAGCGGCCTGGGCCGACTATGCCGAGCAACTGCAGGCCGCCGTGCAGCGCAGTCCGCTGGCAGCGGCCCAAGTGCGCGGGGCGATCGAACGGGTCTATGGCGGCCCGGCCAAAGCCGACGCCGGTGCCATTCTGTATGAGTTGCTTTGGAAATACCAGCCCGACGGACTCACGGCGGGCGATGCGGTCCGGCTCGTCGATTATCTGGAGCATTCGACGCTGGCGGTCCGCGTCCTGGCTTATGCAAACCTCAAGCGGATCACCGGCTTGGGGCTCTACTATCGGCCGGAAGACTCGGCCGCACGCCGGGCGGGGGCGATCGAAAAGTGGCGCGAGCGACTCAAGACACATCCGACCCTGGTTACGAAGGGGGGAGAGACCGTGGCCCCGCAACTTTCGCCGGCACCCAAGGATCGTGACGCGACGGCCCCGAGAACCACGTGGTAACGTTTCGGCGATTCTGGGGGGGCTGCTATAAATCCGTAGGGGCGGTTATGCCTCTTGATGGCGTAGTCTTTCTCTGCTAGAGAAGGGGGTACCGCCCGGGCCTCACATCTGTTAGTCTCGTGGATAGCTGTTGGGGCCGGCTGCGTGATGTCGTCGTAACTTCTTATCCACGGGGAAGTTGACCTGTGGGAGTCGGAAGACTTCTCCGCCCTGTCTGGCAAGAAGGAGCTAGAGTTGAAGGACCGGGCGGCCAGGCCCGGTCGAGGCCTTGGGTTTGGATTTGTCGTGCCCGGGGCGATTTGTTAAAATAATTGGTTTTACTGTCGGGAGGAGGCTGGCATCCTCCGCAGTTCGTAGAAGGAGTGAGCCGGTGCAGATCAACCTATCGACGCGCCACGGAAGTGTCAGCGATGCCACCCGCCAAAAGATCACCGAGAAGGTGGAAAAACTTACCCGGTATTTTGATCGGCTCCTTGCGATTGATGTGACGATCGATCTGGAGCGTCGGGATCAACCGCTGGTAGACCTGAAGGTTTCGGCCGAGCACAAGCATGATTTCGTGGCGGAGGCCCAGGCTGAAGATCTGATGGCCTCGTTGGATATCGTGGTGAATAAGGTGGAGCAACAGCTTCGCAAGTACAAGCAACGAATTCAGGACCGGCATCGCGGCGGCGTCGAGCGGGAGAATGAACTTCTCAGCGACACCGAGTCGATTAGCTGACCGTTGGGTCGCTGGTGGCCCGCGGACGATCCTGGAGAAGAGAAATCCTGTGAGGAGATCGCGTGCATGAAGTTTGCCGACTTTATCGTGCCTGACGCAGTCAAGTCGGAGTTGACCGCCGACGAAAAGGAGGGGGTCATCCAAGAGATGGTCCAGGCACTGCTGGATGCGGGCGGGATCCAGAAAGACGAGTTTGAGAGCATCGTCAAGGCGATTCTCAAACGCGAGGAGTTGGGAAGCACTGGAATCGGTCGCGGCGTGGCCGTGCCGCACACCAAGCATCCGAGCGTCGATCGGCTGGTGGGGACGGTGGCGGTCAGTGGCGAAGGGGTGGACTTTGACAGTCTCGACGGCGAGAAGGTTCACTTGTTCTTCCTGCTGATTTCTCCGCCCGATCGTCCCGGCGATCACTTGCGGGCCCTGGAGAACATCTCCCGGCAGCTTCGCGATGAGACCTTCTGCCGCTTCCTGAAGCAGGCGAAGACGCGCGAGGAGATTCAAACGCTTCTTGAAGAAGCGGATAACAACCAGTTCGGAGCGTAGGCGTCCCCAGGCATGTGTCCCCCGAATCCTAGCCGAACCGTACTGGTGGCCAACCCGGAAGGGCTGCATGCCCGTGCGGCCCTGTTGGTACGCGAGTTGGCGCAACGGTTTGAGGCTAAAGTCGAGATCAGCAAAGGTCCGTTGCGTGTCGATGCGGCCGACGTCCTGCAAATGCTCTCGCTGTGTGCCGAGCAGGGCGACGAGCTCGTGCTGGAAGCCAGCGGCGCGCAGGCCGAGGCGGTGCTCGACGAACTGGTGGGGCTGTTTGCCCGCCAGTTCGATACTGACCCTTAGAAACGAGACGAAACGCGAGCGTCATGCAGAAATTGCGCGGAATCGCTGTCTCGCCAGGCGTCGCCATCGGCGAGGCTCTGGTGATGGACAACGAGGGATTTCGGATCCCCCGGCGGTTCGTCGCCCGCGATGCCGTCGAGGCCGAGCTGGAGCGACTCCATAAGGCGATTGCCGCCGCGGGAGAAGAGATTGCGCGCAATCGGGATGCGGTGAACAAGGAACTGGGCGAGAAATATAGCGCGATCTTCGAAGCCCACTTCCAAATGCTCCAGGATTCCCGGCTGCGGAGCGAGCTGGAGGAGATGATCCGCCAGCGTCACTATTCGCCCGAGTACGCGGTGAGTCGGACGCTGCGCCGTTACGCCCAGGTCTTCCAGAACCTCCAGAAGAATCACGTCTTGGCGCAACGGGCCAACGACATCTTCGATATCGAGAAGCGTCTGTTGCGTGCCCTCTTGGGTCGTCGCCGGGAAGGGCTGGGACAGCTCACCTCGCCGGTTTTGGTGCTGGCTCACAACCTCACGCCGAGCGAAACGGCCAATCTTGACTGCCGGTATGTGCGGGGATTCGTCACCGAGGTCGGCGGCCCGGGCAGTCATACGGCGATTGTCGCCGAGGCTCTGGAGATTCCGGCGGTTGTCGGCACGGGGTCGTTCTTGACGCAGGTCTCCGGCGGGGAGACGGTGATCATCGACGGCAACAAGGGGCTGGTAATCATCCGCCCCGACGACGAGACAATTGCCCGCTACCGCCAGGAACTGGAAGATACCCGCACCCTAGCCGCCCGCTTGGAAACGCTCCGCGACTTGCCGGCGGTGACAGCCGACGGCGTGCGGATCGAGTTGTTCGGAAACATCGAGTTTCCCTATGAAGTGGATCACTGCGTGGAACGTGGCGCCGATGGCGTGGGGCTCTACCGCACCGAGTTTCTCTACCTCGGTTCGGAGGTGGAGCCGGACGAAGAGGTCCATTTCCAGGCCTACTCGCGCGTGGTCAAGACGATGGGCGATAAGCCGGTGACGATCCGGACGTTCGACCTGGGCGCCGACTAGATGCCCAATCTGCCGCCGCCGGAAGACGAACGCAACCCGTGTCTGGGATTACGGAGTATCCGGTTGGCGTTGCGCAACGTGCCAATGTTCCGCACGCAGTTGCGTGCGGCATTGCGGGCTAGTGCTTTGGGAAACGTGCGAATCATGTTCCCGCTGGTCTCGACGCTCCTTGAGTTGCGCCAGGCGAAGATGGTGCTGGCCGATGTCTGCGAGGATCTCGAGGAGCACGGCATTCCGTTCAATCGGGAACTGCCCGTGGGGATGATGGTCGAGGTGCCGGCGGCCGTCATGATGATCGATCATTTCGTGTCGGAGGTTGACTTCCTGAGCATCGGCACCAACGACCTGATCCAGTACACGCTGGCGGTCGACCGGAGCAACAAGGACGTTGTCGGCTTGTACAACCCGGTGGACCCCGCCGTGCTGAAGTTGATTTCGATGACAATCAACGCAGGACGCAGTCGCGGAATTCCCGTGAGCCTTTGTGGGCAGATGAGCGGCAGTTCGACCTATACGATGTTGTTGTTGGGGATGGGGCTGCGGCAGTTCAGCGTGTCGCCGGCGGCAATCCCGGAAATCAAGAAGATTTGCCGGAGCGTGAAGATTGCGGAGTGCGAGGCAGTAGCACGCCATGCGTTGTCGATGGAAAACGCTCGCGACATCAAGAGCTTCCTGCGTGGGGAATTAAAAAAATACGTACCGGAATTGGGACAGTAAAAGAGGATTCGGGGGGCAAGGTTCAGGATTTGACGTTCAGAGTCTTGGGTTTTGAGTTCTCGGTTTTGCCGTCACGCCAGGTGGCGAAATCCTGAACCCCGAATCCTAAGACCTGAACCCCGAACCCTTGGATCCTCCAAGAGACGCGACGAGCGCACAAGCGACTAACCTTACACCTTTACTCTTAAATGGATCCCCGCCCGCAAACGGCTGCGGCGGGGGAGTTCGAACCAGTGGTTCGACAACGAGTACGCATTCGTTTTGGTAAGCAGGGCGACCTGCGTTTCCTTGGACACCGGGACTTGGTCCGCTTGATGGAGCGGCTGTTCCGACGTGCAGGGCTGACCTTGGGCATGAGCGAGGGGTTTCACCCGAAGCCTCGCATGAGCTTCCCGTCGGCCTTGGCCGTAGGAATTGAAGGACGCGATGAAGTGATGGAGTTGGAACTCGCCGAAAGCTACGCCGTGGAGGAGCTCGCCGAGCGTCTCCGTGGACACGCGCTGCCGGGGTTGGAGTTCCACACTCTGGAACTCCTCGCTCCGGGAACCCCCAAGGCGCAGCTTCGCAGTGGGACCTACCAGGTGCCCATTCCCGCGACGTGTCAGGCAGAGCTGGCCGAGCGGGTAGAGCGTCTGTGGGCCGCGGCAAGTTGGCCGATCCAGCGTCCTCGCGGGCGAGCCCCGCTCGACTTGCGCCCGTTCCTCGAGGAACTGACGCTGGCCGACGGGGTGTTGACGATCCGCCTGCGGATCGACCCGCAGGGGAGTGCCAGTCCACGCGACGTGCTGGCGGCCCTCGGCTTGGCCGACCTGGAACATCAAGGAAGCTACCTGACCCGCACAACCGTGGAGTTGCTCTCGTGAGCTGATGCACCGGTTTGGCAGTCTGCCTGGATCTTGGACGAATGTGTGCTCGCCGACCTTGCCGGCCAAGAAGGCGAGAACATGAAGCAGGAAATGCTGATCAATGTCGCGCAACCGGAAGAATGCCGGATCGCGATTCTTGAGGACGGACTCCTCGAAGAACTCTACGTGGAACGTACCAGCCAAGACAATTACGTCGGCAACATCTACAAGGGGGTGGTCGTCAACCTGGAGCCGAGCATTCAGGCGGCGTTTGTTGACTTCGGCGTCGGCCGCAACGGCTTTCTGCATATCAGCGACATCGAACCGCAATACTTTCGCCAAGGGGGCTATGATCCCGAGCAACCGATCGAGGCCGGCGCCCGTCGCGGTAAACCACACCGCGAGGAAGGGGAGGGGAGTGACGAAATCGACGAGGAATCGACGAGCCGGCGACGCCGTGGCGTTCGTCCCGGGGCCCGGCCCCGGGTCAAACCGCCCATTCAGGAGATTCTCCGCCGTGGCGATGAAGTCCTCGTCCAGGTGATCAAGGAAGGAATCGGCACCAAAGGACCGACACTCTCGACCTACATCAGCATCCCTGGACGCTATTTGGTCCTCATGCCGGCCTTAGGACGCGTGGGGGTTTCGCGGAAGATCGAAGATGAGGACATTCGTCGCCGCTTGCGCGATATCATGCTCGAACTGAATCCGCCGAAAGGGCTGGGGTTCATCGTTCGCACAGCCGGCTCCGATCGTACCAAAAAAGATCTCTCCCGCGACTTGGCCTATCTGTTGCGCCTGTGGAAGGTGATTGTCCGTCGCCTGAAGAAGACGCCTGGTCCAGCGGTGATCTACGAAGAAAGCGACATGATCATCCGCACAATCCGCGACATCTTCACCGCCGAAGTGGACGGGATTTACATCGACGAGCCAAAAGCTTTTGAGCGGGCCAAGGAGTTTCTCCAACTGGTGATGCCGCGCTTCGTCAACCGGCTCCACCTCTATGAAGGCAAAGAGCCGTTGTTCCACAAGTACGGCATGGATGAAGAGATCGCCAAGATCCATCGCCGTGTCGTGCCGTTGAAACAAGGCGGTTCGATTGTCATCGACCAGACCGAGGCACTGGTGGCCATCGACGTCAACAGCGGTAACTTCCGCGCCGACGACTCGGCCGAGGAGACCGCCTTCCAGATGAACCTCCTGGCCGCCCGTGAAATCGCCCGCCAGATCCGCCTGCGCGACCTGGGCGGAGTGATTGTCAACGACTTCATCGATATGCGCAAAGAAAAGCACCGCCGGGGCGTCGAGCGGGCCCTGCGCGATGCGGTCAAACGAGATCGGGCACGAACGAAGATCCTCCGTACCAGTCCCTTCGGGCTTATCGAGATGACCCGACAGCGGATCCGCCCGAGTCTCAAAAAGAGCGTCTATCGCGACTGTCCGGCCTGTAATGGGACAGGGGTGGTCAAATCATCCGAAAGTATGGGGGTGGAAGTGGTCCGGCTCTTGATCCTGGCCGCCCAACGCACCGAGATCGCCAAGGTGGTCGTCACCGTCGCCGATGACGTGGCCGAATACCTGAACAATCGAAAGCGTCGCGATCTCAGCCGGCTGGAGGACGAGGGGAAGATGTTGATCCAAATCGTTGGGAAAGAAGACGTTTCGCCCGAATACCTGCTGATCGAGTGCTTCGGGCCGGATGAGCGGCAGGTGAAATTCCCCGCGGTTTAGCCCTTGAAGCTCCCGCCGTTGATTCGCTACACTAATAAGCTTCCCATATCGTGCGGCCATTGGTTGCACGAATTCCCCCCTCTCCGTTGGGAGAGGGGTGGGGTGACGGGAGCCGACCGGGAGGCCGCCCTAACAGCTTGCCTCGCCCTAATCCTCTCCGCCTGGGAGGGGAGCTCAATCAAGTGAATTCCAGTTTCTGATAGTTGAGGCGCCAAGACATGTACGCGATCATTGAAGACGGCGGACGACAGTTCAAGGTCGAAGAGGGGCAAGAGTTTGACATCGATTATCGCGAGGTCGCCGGTGGGGAGACGATCGTCTTCGAACGGCTCCTGGCCTACCGCAATGGCGACGAGTTTCAGCTTGGTCAGCCGCTGTTGGCCACCGGTAAGGTGACGGCTGAGGTCGTCGGGGTGACTCAGGGGCCGAAACTGGTGATCCAGAAATTTCGCCGCCGCAAGAACTATCGCCGTCGTACCGGCCACCGCCAGCTTTATACGCGGGTGAAGGTCAGCAAGATCGAAGTCTGAGCCGCCGAGGCGGACCACGCGGCCTAGCGATGGAAATCCACAGACTAGCCCCTGGTGCTCCTGCGCCAGGGGCTAGTTCTCTTTGGTTGCGGGGAGAATCGCCAAGCCTTTGGAGAGGTCGCTGACCCTCTTGGGTTAAGTAAAAATCTTGGGTGAGAACGCCTTTTGCGGCGGTCGTCAAGGGGGACGGGGGTTGGAAATACCCAACTCTCGTTGAGCGTAGAGGTTAGGGAAAATGTTAGACGACGGTTTGCTTGGGACGCTAGCAGTGCTTCGCGACGCAACTTCTTCCTGGGGCAGGGCTTCGGATCTGTTTCCCGGCGGTTATTGACCGATGCGGTGAGAGCGTTACACTTGGAGCGTTACACGCCTGTATGTTGTGGTTCCAAGGGCATCAGCTACAATATATAGGGTTCGCACATTGATCTCAGCACCCCGCACGGCGGGGTTTTGCTTTCCTCGTTTCGCCATTCATGCGGCCGTTTCCGGTTGCTGCCGATTCGAATTGCTGGTATCAAATGTGTACTGGTGTACACGGTATGGGATGGATGCCCCCTGGGAAGTTGCGGAAGGAACGCAGTGATGGCTGATCTTGAATCCCGCGTTGCAAATTCTACGGCGCGCAAACCTCAGTCCCGAGTCCGCCAGGCC
>CAZLDQ010000060.1:24333-27890 GCA_964558295.1 uncultured Planctomycetaceae bacterium
CCCCCCTGCAGACGATATGGCGCGGCGGGGTCTGGTGGTGGAGCCGATGTTCTGCCCGGCCGAAGTCGAGGACCCGTTTGAAACCGTTCAGTGGGATCTGCGGACGGCGGCGATCAAGGGGGAAGGGGGCGAGGTCGTCTTTGAGCAGAAGGACTGTGAGATTCCCTCGACGTGGTCCCAATTGGCGACCAACGTGGTGGTAAGCAAATACTTCTATGGCGAACTGGGCACTCCGGAACGCGAAACCAGCGTGCGGCAGCTGATCCACCGGGTGTGCCGGACGATCGCCGACTGGGGGATCGCCGACGGCTATTTCGCCTCGGCCGAGGACGGCGAGCAGTTTTATCGGGAGTTGACTTGGCTGTGCCTCCACCAATATGCCTCGTTCAATTCGCCGGTCTGGTTCAACGTCGGCCTGTATCACATGTACGGTGTGACGGGGGCGATGTGCAACTGGCACTGGAATCGGGAGACCGGCGAGGTGGACCAGCCGGAGAACCCCTACGAGTTTCCCCAAGCCTCGGCCTGCTTCATTCAGAGCGTCGAGGACAACATGGAAGACATCATGGAGCTGGCCCGCAGCGAGGCCATGCTCTTCAAGTTCGGTTCCGGCACGGGGACCGATTTGTCCACGCTCCGCTCGCACCGCGAGAAGCTTTCCGGCGGGGGGCGGCCGTCGGGGCCGTTGTCGTTCATGCGGGTCTACGATCAGATTGCTGCCGTGGTCAAGAGCGGTGGCAAGACCCGTCGGGCGGCTAAGATGCAGTCAATCAAGGACTGGCATCCCGACGTGATGGAATTTGTCGAGTGCAAGCAGAAGGAAGAGGAGAAAGCCCGGCTGCTGATCTCCAAGGGGTATAGTTTCGAGGAGGCTTACAGTTCGGTACTGTTCCAGAACGCCAACCTGTCGGTTCGTTTGAGCGACGACTTCATGAAGGCCGTGGAGGCCGGCGGTACCTGGACGACCCATTGGGTGACCGACGCCACGAAAGAAGGGCCCGTTTACCCGGCCAAGGAAATGTTCGAGCGGATCGCCAAGGCCGCCTGGGCTTGCGGCGACCCGGGCGTGCAGTTCGACACGACGATCAACCGTTGGCACACCTGCCCGAACTCGGGGCGGATCAACGCCTCGAATCCGTGCAGCGAGTACATGTTCGTTGACGATTCGGCCTGCAACCTGGCGAGTGTGAACCTGATGAAGTTCCGTCAGGCCGACGGACAGTTTGGCGTGGAGCGGTTCCTGGCGGCGTGCCGGTTGGTGTTTATCGCCCAGGAGATTCTCGTCGACCATGCAAGCTATCCGACCAAGCGGATTGCCTTGAACAGCCATCGTTTCCGGCCGATCGGGTTAGGCTACTCGAATCTAGGAAGCCTCCTGATGGCGAGCGGTCTGCCCTACGACTCGGAGCCGGCTCGGGGGATTTGCGGGGCGATTACGGCGTTGATGCACGGGGCGGCTTGCCGTACGAGCAGCGAATTGGCAGCCGTCAAGGGGCCGTTCGACCAGTTCGAGCCGAATCGCGAGGCGATGCTCCGGGTGATGGAGATGCATTGGGAGAAGGTGGAAGAGATCCAGGCCTGCCCCGATTATCTCCGCGCGGCTGCCCGCAAGGTATGGGATGAGGTGCTTGCCGGTGGTCGGCGGTATGGATTCCGCAACGCCCAAGCTACGGTGTTGGCTCCCACGGGTACGATCAGTTTCATGATGGACTGCGATACGACGGGCATTGAACCGGACATCGCCCTGGTGAAGTACAAGCAGTTGGCCGGTGGCGGCCTGCTGAAGATCGTCAACCAGACCGTCCCCACGGCGTTGAAGACCCTGGGCTATGACGACACGGAGATCGAGTCGATCGTGGCCTACATCGAGCAGGAAGACACGATCGAAGGGGCGGCCGACCTGAAGACCGAGCATCTGCCGGTGTTCGACTGTGCCTTTGCTTCGCCCAACGGCACGCGGAGCATTCCCTGGAAGGCTCATGTGTTGATGATGGCCGCGGCGCAGCCCTTTATTTCCGGGGCGATCTCGAAAACGGTCAACATGCCCAAGGAAAGCACGGTCGAGGACATCGGCAACGCCTACCTGGAAGGCTGGCGTTTGGGCTTGAAAGCCTTGGCCGTTTACCGCGACGGATCGAAGGGAGCTCAGCCGCTGTCGACCAAGAACGACGCGGAAGGCAAGCCGGAAAAGCCCGTCTTCCGTCCGCGGCGCGAGCGGCTCCCCGACACGCGACAGTCGATCACCCACAAGTTCAGTGTGGCCGGCCACGAGGGCTACATCACAGTGGGACTCTATCCTGACGGTCGTCCCGGCGAGCTATTCATCACGATGGCCAAAGAAGGGAGCACTATCGGCGGTCTGATGGACTGCTTCGGCACGTCGGTTTCGATGAGCCTGCAATACGGCGTTCCTTTGGAGGTCTACGTTAACAAGTTCTCGCATACGCGTTTCGAGCCGATGGGGCATACGAAGAACCCGGATATCCCCTTGGCCAAGAGTATTGTGGACTACCTGTTCCGCTGGTTGGGGATCACGTTCCTCCCCGGCTACCGCGAGCAGAATCGGGCGATTCCGTCGGCAACTCCGGGCGACATCTTCAAGGAGGACTCCGCTGCGGGAGAAATCGACGCAGAGCGGCGGCCCGCCACCACGAAGGCTGGCGGGCCGAATACTGGGCAGGGATCTGCCGTCCCCACGCCGCACATTGCCGCGGGACCTGCGAAGAACACCAACGGCAAGGTCGTCCAGGGGCATGTCAACGGCGACGCTAAACGCAATGGGGTTCCCCATGACGTCGCCAAGGATGCTCCCCAGAGCACCAGTGCGACGGCGGTGCTTCCCACCCGCGAACGGTCGGCCAGCGAGCAATTTGCCATGTTCCAGGAGGATGCGCCCGTCTGCGACAACTGCGGAGCAATCTGTGTGCGCAATGGAGCGTGTTACCTCTGTTACAATTGTGGGCAAAGCATGGGCTGTTCCTGAGCGTTCCCCGCTTGACGACTCCCATCGAAAACGGGTAGACTCAAACACGGTTGCTCGAAAAAGGAATGTTGGGTCGGAGACCCACGAGCAGCCATCTTCTTTTGCTGAGTGAAGACGGGTGCGCGGGAGCGCACCCTTTTTTGTTTGCCTTCGCAGCCCATTCCTTCGGACATCACCCCCGTTGGTTTTGGCTCTCCCATTCGTTTTGGTGAGTTCAACAATCACCAGGATCAGGTACGCCGGCCAAATCCCATGCGGGCCGAAGGACGAAACAAATGGCCCAAAAACTTTGCTCGCATCCGGCCCGCCAATTTGTTAGGCTCCAGGAAAGAACAAGACCTCTGAGGCCATTTCAGAAAGGAGACGGCCCATGGATTACCAACCGGAAACACACAACCACCGCGGGCACGGCACGCCCCCCTCCCGTTTTCCCTCTTGGGGCCTTCGCGGTTCAGCGAGCGTTTTTCATTGAATGCCCGACGCGCTACCCCTCGTGCCGCCCGCCCCCCCCCCCAAATTTTACCCGACCCGTTTTTGGATTTTTTTTGCGAGGAACCCCGCCCCCCCCCCAGAA
>CAZLDQ010000061.1:0-27309 GCA_964558295.1 uncultured Planctomycetaceae bacterium
GCCCGCGGTCTCGGCGAACACGTAGGCCACGCGCTGGAGGTTCTTGTGATAGATCATCTGGTCGGCCCGGCCCGACGCCCACTGACCGAGTTCGGCCAGGGCCACGAGTTGGCCGGTGTTCCCCTTGACGTGGACTTTGGCCAGATCGACCTCGCTGGACCGGCGATCGACCGGCACGCGGAGTTCGATGCGGAGCGGGTTCCGCTCGGTGTCGCTCCGCACCAGGCCGACCGTATCGCCACCGAGCACGGCCCGGAGCGTCGCTGCGATTTCTTCCGTGCTGATGCCGTTCAGGGCGGCCTTCTCCTTGTCGGTCACGAAGGTCACCTTCTGCAGGGGCGCCTCGCGTACGTAGTCGAGGTCGACGATCCCCGGCTCGACGGCCAACCGGGCCCGCACCGTGTCGGCGGCCAGGAGCAGGTCTTCGTAGGTGTTGTCGGGCCGGCCGTAGATCTCGGCGACCACGCTGGCGATGACCGGCGGGCCGGGCGGCGTCTCGACGAGTTTCATCCGCGCGTGGTGCGCCTCGGTGATCGCCGCGAGGTCGTTTCGCATCCGGAGCCCGACGGCGTGGCTTTGGAGTTGGCGGTTCTTCTTGCACGCCAGGTTGATCCGCACCTCCGCCTCGTCGTCGCCCTGCCGGAGGTAGTAATGCCGGACCAGGCCATTAAAATCCATGGGCGAGGCGAGGCCGACGTAGCTCGTGTAGTCAACGACCTCGGGCACCCCGACCAGGTAATGTTCGATGTCCCGCACGGCCGCATCGGTGCGTTCCAGGGTGGTTCCCTTGTCGAAGTCGAGCACCAGAAGCAGTTCGTTCTTGTTGTCGAAGGGGAGCATCTTCAGCGGCACGTCGCGCATCGCCGCCAGTCCCATCGCGGCGACCGTGAGGACGACCATGCCCAGCAGGAACGACCAGGCCACAAGGCGCGAGTGCAGCAGCGGCGCCATGAGCGGGTAGAAGACCTTGTAGAGACGGGACTGCTTGATGGCGTCGAGGTCGTGTGGGTCGTGGTGCGTGGCCGATGCCTCCCCCCCCTCGCCCAACGTGTACTTCTTCCGCAGCATGTGGTAGGCCAGCCACGGCGTGATTGTGAAAGCCACAACCATCGACATAAACATGGTGACCGGCACGTTCAGCGCCATGGGCCGCATGTAGGGGCCCATCATGCCGGTGATGAAGAACATCGGCAGGAAGCTGACGATAACGGCCAAGGTGGCGGTGATTAACGGCGGCCGGATTTCGGCCACGGCCTCGAGGACGATTCGCCGGGTGGCCTTTTTGCGGAGGGTGAAGTGCCGGGCGATGTTTTCCACGTCGACGATCGGGTCGTCGACGAGCAGCCCCAAGGAGAGAATCAGGGCGAACAGCGTGACGCGGTTGATCGTGAAGCCTAGCAGAAGATTCACGGCCAACGTCAGTCCGAAGACGACCGGCACGGCGACCGCGACGATCAGGGCTTCACGCCAGCCGAGGCCCAAGGTGAGCAGGGCGACGACGATGAGGATGGCAACGGCGAGGCCTTCGACCAACTCGTTGACTTTTTCATCGGCCGTCAGTCCGTAGTTGCGGGTAACGACCAGTTCCATATTGTCGGGGACGATCGACTGCCGAAGCTGTTCGGCCTCATGCAACACGTCCTTGGCCACCCAAACGGCATTGGCGCCTTTCTTCTTGGCAATGGCGATGGTCACGGCCGGGCGGGACTGGGAATCCTCCTTGGGTTGGGAGGCCACCGTGTGGGACTGGCCGAGGATCGTGCCTGGGAAGAACTCGTGCTCGGTGAACCCTTTCGCCGGCCCCCATCCATGTCGTACGTAGTTGTCGACTTCCTCGGGCCCATCCTCGACACTTGCGATGCTTTTGAGAAACACCGGCCGGCCGTCGAAGACGCCGATCACCAGATCTTGCAGTTCCCGAGCGCTTTGGAAAGGCTCGCCGGCCTCAACGCGAATCACCTGATCTTGGCGGCGGAAATCGCCGGCTGTCTGGCGCACGTTGGCTCCCTGAATGGCTCGCTGTACCTCCAAGGGGGAAACATGGTAGGCAGCCATCCGGTCCGGATCCAAAAGCACCTGTACGACGCGCGGACGTCCGCCGATCACGTAGGCTCGCGACACGTTGGGCATGCTGGCCAGTCGTTGGGTGACCTCTTCGGCGACTCGCCGCAGGGTCATGTCGTCGGACGATTGGCTGGTCAGCGTGAGGGTCACGATCGGTACATCGTCGATCTCCACAGGCTTGACGACCCAACCGGTAACGCCCGGAGGAACAATGTCCAGGTTTTCGTCGAGTTTTTTGTAGAGTTTGACGAGGCTGCGCTCGCGGTCCTCGCCCACATAGTAGCGAACCGTGATGATTGCCTGGTCTTGGCGACTCATCGAGTAGACGTACTCGACGCCGTCGATCTGGTAGAGAATCTTCTCTAGCGGGGTGGTGACCAACTGTTCGACTTCGGCAGCCGAATGGCCGGGGTAATTGACGTAGACATCCGCCAGGGGGACAACGATCTGTGGGTCTTCCTCGCGTGGGGTGAGTCCCAAGGCGGTCAGGCCGACGACCGTCGCCAGCAGGATCAGGATGATCGAGAGGTTCGATTCGAGGAAGACCCTAACGATCCGGTTCGTGAAGTGGTGATCCTGGTGAGACGTCAACGGGGGATGCTCAACCATGGTTCGCCTCCTGCGATGCGTTGGTTGCCGGGGGGATCACAACCTTTTCGCCTGCACGCAGGCCGGAAAGGACCTCAACCTGATTGTCGAAGGTCCGACCGGTGCGAATGGCTCGCCGAGTGGTCCGGTCATTCTCGACAACCTCGACCAGTTCGAGTTGCCCCACGGTCTGCACGGCCTGTTTGGGAATGACCAGCAACTGCTCTTCTTCGAGTGGAATCAGGATGCGGCCGAACATCCCGGTGTAGATTCCGGTCGGACAGGGGCCGGTGACTTTGACCTGGAAGGTTCGGCTGGCCGATTGAGCTTCCGGCACGATTTCGCTGACTTGCCCGCTGCATTGTTTGTTGAGTCCATCGATCGACACCTCGATCGACTGGCCGACCTGCAGCCGGTGCGCCAGAGATTCCCGCACGCTGGCAACCAGTTGCATGCGTTTGGGGTCGAAAAGGGTAACTAAGATCTGCCCTGGAGCGACCATGTCGCCCGAATCGACTTTCTTGTCGATCACGATGCCGTCGATTGGCGAGCGGACCGTGGCCCAGTCGAGCATGGCCTGGACTTCTTTGACGGCCTCTTGAACCCGGCGGAGTTCGGCCTCCGCCGAACGCAAGGCAGTGGAGGCCTTTTCGTATTCTTGCCGACTGACAGCCTTGGCTTCTGCGAGTCGCTCATATCGCTGTTCGTCGAGGGCTGCTTGGGCGCGGGTCGCCTCGGCGGCGGTCACGGCCGCCTTGGCTTGGTGGAGCTTGGCCTGCAAATCGGTGTCATCCAACCGAATCAGCACGTCTCCCTGATTGACCTTCTGCCCGGCTTTGAGATGGACCTCGACCACTCGGGCCAGGAGCTTGGAGCCGATACTCGTTTCGTGGACGGCGCGAATTGTCCCTACTGCGGATTCGACTAGCGGAACGCGGATCGCTTGGACCGGGACAACCTGGCCTGTGATGGTCGTTTTCTGTGAGAGACGGGCCGAGACATCCATCGGCACCTTCGGCGTGAACTCTCCGGCGAGCCAAAGCAAGGGGACAATCACGCCTACGGTGAACCCCAGGTAGACGGCAAGATAAGCAAACCGTCTTGTCCAACGGGCGAAAGAACCTCGGGAGGGGGCCGCACGCCGTCCTTTTCCAACGGAGTTTTCCATGGCTATTCTGTCTGGACCGGATCCAGCCTCCAGGGGGTGACGATTCAATGTACCCTCCGCGACAATCGTCGGGGGGCCCTTGAAGACCTTTACGATGCCGCTCGTGACGCACCAAAAACGAATCCACCTCTACCGATGCGCTGTAGGGGGACGGCGTTACAGAAGGTCGACTGGCACTCGGCTAGCAACGCTCAAACGCCCTCGACCCCTTGTTTGGAGGGGGCATTCTTCGCCTGCAAAATCACCCATACGACGAGGACTAGCCCGATAACCACCGTTGCAAGGAATAGAGCAAATTCGCTCCACTGCGAATCGACGGGTTGCGCCGCCACGGGAAAGAAGGTCTGGATCTCGAGGTTTTGCACAACCTGGCGGCTGACTCCGTTGATTGCGATGACACCGAACTGGGCGGCGGCGATCAGGTTGGCCATTGGCCGGGTGATCGGCATATGTGTCTGCCGGGCATAGACCAGCAGGGCCCACGGCAAGCCGGGCGACAGGGCTGTCGCTACGGTTAGCGGAAGCAGCGGCCAAGCGAACATCGCCTGATAGACGTCTGTGCGCCACGTCCCAAACACGTACCAGGAGCCGGCAAGAGCAAACCAAGCCAAACCTACCGAATAGAGCTTCCAGGCAAAAGCTGGAGCCCAATTCTGATAACTCACGCTTTCACTGCGGGCGAACCAGGCCGCGTCGAAGACAAGCCAAGCCGCCGAGGTGGTCAAAGCGATTCCGAAGACCATCAGCCAGCGGGGCCAGAGCGTGGGATCAGCCAAGTTCAGTCCCGTGCCCAGCACTGCGCCGGCCACGTCCTGTCCCTGCCAGATCTTGGGCCAGGCTTGAATGTTGGTCATCAGACTCATCGCATTCACAAAAATGAAGCTGATAGCGATGAAGGCCAAGGCCGAAGCCCAACCGATTGCCCGTTTGGCCCAGTTCATCATCGGGCCGCCGTTGGTCAAGTAAAACAGGTAGGTGTAGACGCCGTAATAGGCAGGGATCAGCAGGAGAATCACGGAAAACCAGAACCAAGCCATGAGGATCGTGGCCGGGTAAAAGACCTTGCTGTAAGCCACTTGGATAAACAACAGCGGCACGATGCCGAAGTTGACCCCCATTGCCACGATGATCGGCATCTGGTTCATCAGACGCGTCGCCCAACGTTTAGGATGCTCGCCGCCAACGACCTGGGAGATCATGGCCACGATCAGGCCGGCAAACCAAAGGTTCATTGGCACCATGTGGAGCGAGAACCCGGCCACTTTGAGGGTCTCAATTAGCCAAAACGGAATGGGAAGCCCAGGGGTCATCGTCGTGTCAATCAGGGCTTGCGGTTCCATGCTATTTGGTCTCCTGAGCAGCGATCGGGCGGGAGAGCGTGTCGGGGGACGGCAACATGCCCGTAGGACGCGGTGGGGCGATCGTGGCGAGATAGGCGGTCAAGAGCTTGGCCTCTTCGGTTGTCCCGGACCAGGGAGGCATGAAAAAGTGTACTTCATGGAGGTGTTCCACGAGGGACTGGATCATCGCCGGGGGACGCCCCTGAAGCAGGCGGCCCGCTGCTGAATAGCCTTCCCGTACCGCGTGGCAGTCGTTGCAATGATACTGGAAGATTGTCTCTCCCAGGACGAGTTGATCTTGCGAGGGCAGCTCCAACAGGCGTTTTTCGATGATCTGGCCGTTTTCAAACACCTGGGGATAATGCTTCTGGACATAAGCTCTTGTCCACGTGCCCCCTTCCAAAAATCCCTCCCGTCGCAGTTCGGCGACCTCTTCCGGCAAGACTTGGTGCCCAAAGACGACGTTGTACACAATATACGGCTTGCGGACCGCCTCCCGGATGAACTCGCCCGTACTGAAAGCCGCCAGCCCAAACAGGAACAGGGTGAGTGCAAAGCCCGGTGAGAGCCAGCCGGGGTTGCGGTATGGGCCGATATAGAGCAGGGCGAAGATCGCGAGGGTCAGAGCGAAGATCAACGCAATAAGGATGTTCAGCGGGGCCGCGGTGGCCAGAATCGCTTTGGCTGACTCCGGCAGGAAATAGTGCCAAGTTGCGCCCCCGATGGTAATCAGCACCGCACCGAGCAGCGCAGGCCGGGCCGAGCGGCTCGCGATCAGGTCACGGAGCCGAGTATCGTGCAGAAACAACGAGGCATGGAGATAGACGTACAGCGAACTAAGCAACAAAGCCCCGCCAGTGCGAGCAATAATCTGTGGTAAGGCCTGGGGATTGAGCATTCCGGACCAGAAGGTGCGATTCTCCAGCCAGCCACCCGGATTGAGCATGAATCCGGTGATGCAGGTGATCGCCACGAGGCTGAACCAGGCGGCCAAGGCGTAGATACACACGACAATGGGGTGAGTTTTCTGGGGGAGGCGAACCCAGTAATAGTAAAAGATGAAGGCTGACACGAGTTCCACGACAAACGCCACGTACTCGATCGCCCACCCGAAAACGAAGGTGCGGATCAGCACGGCGGTGGCCAAAGGGGACGCCAAGCCAATCGTCCACCAGATCCCCACTCCCGTAATTGCCCCGAAGACGATTGTCAGCAGGATAAAGAAGCGGGCATGCTTCTTCAGATAGTCAGCGTATTCACGATCCCCGCTTTGGCGGGAATAGCCAACCTCCACCGCCAAAAAAAGTCCACCCCCGACGGCATAATGGGAGACGAGCACGTGGACCACCGCTATGGCGGCGATCAGCATCGGACTGGTTAGATGGGGGACATACCACCAGGGATAATGCATGGCCGATGGACTCCTGAAGCGTGTCTATCTGTGGCGAGGCCACGTGATTCCCATTGCCCCTGCAAGCTGGTATTTAACGCCCCCAGCAGGTTTACCCGATCTTTGCCGATTCGTCAACCAGGGGTTTTCCTGATGTGCAATTCTCCCAGAGCAGTCAAGTGACTGTCCAGTTCGGCACTGTCGGAGGACTATCCTCATCCACCTGGTCGAGGTTGGCTATTTCGTCTTAACCTGTGCAACACATGGCTGAAGCCCTAGACGGGCCAAGATCCAAACCATCGGGCACCAATTGGTGAACGCGGATTGGAGAAGATTCAGCCCCGCAAAGGTCGTCAAGAGTAGCCAAAGAGGATTCACGAAGACTGCCAAGCTCACGCTCAGCAGAATGACAAGCCCTGCCGCCAGTCGTAAACCGCGTTCGATACTCATTGCCAGACTCCCTAGCCTTGGTTGACTGTTTCCGATACGCGAGACGCTTCGTTGAGCCGGTCAACGGTGTTCATCCCGTGTTCGTGCAGTTGAGTTCTACTGGTTGTCGGAGCGTCTTGTTGGCGGACCGTTGGTCGCGGATTGACCGCGCATCCGCCACTCATACAGGTGGAGATCCCGAACCAGGGCAAGATCCAACGGTTCAGTAGGATCCAGAAGATGAAGAACGACGCAAAAATAAGAAGGTCGCTATAGTTGCTCATTGATCTTCCTCGGGAAAACGCGAAGAACGAGAAGCAGATGACGATGGAACGTCGAAGCACGAACGACGGCCGGGAACGGCGTCATTCATGCTTTGAAATTCGATCTTGTCGATTCGGTTGCTCAGTGCTGTCCGGACAACTGAACTTGTTCTTCCACCGGTCTTTCAATTTCGCGCACAACTGCGCGTGGAATTCGGCAGGAAGCTCATACGGTTCGCCGGCCTTGTATAAGGTGATCGTTTTGCGGATGTTGTCCACAACGATCTGGCAGGGGTTACAGCCTTCCAAGTGTTTTTGGAAGGCTTCGCAGATGGCTGTCTCCAGGTGGCCGTCCACATACTCATTAAGGGCGGCAAGCAATTCTTCACATTTCATGGCTTAGGTCTGCCTGTTAGGGGATTGTCAGTATCGATGCGCAAAAAACACTGGGGGTTACAAGGGCCTGAGACTTTTGGGCCGTCGTTCGAGCCATTCAAGAGGATATGCCTTGAGAGGGGATAGGTGTACCGCTCGTTAGTATGGTGTTGCGGGAGAGCAACATCGGTTCATTCCGTGACGCGCCGAGGGGCGCCTTTTTGCAACGTCTGCTGGTAATCGATCAGCAACAGGAGGAATAAAACGGGCTGGCACGTGATTGCAAGATGTGTTCCAGAAAAGGGTTGCGACAACGGCGCCCTGATACCGTCAAGCCGTCGGTACGGGGCGGCATGGGGCTTGCCTTGGCATAGCTGCACGTCGAAACCGAGCCGGATTGCTGGATCACTGTAGAAATGACACCGATGACCACGTCGCTGCTGAGCTCACCGAGCCGTTGCGAGTCGCTTTCTCCCCGGACCGAAAGGGAGTCTGTTGCGACGGTCCGTGTTCTCCATCTAATCAACGGCGAGCACTACGCAGGGGCCGAACGGGTCCAGGATCTCTTGGCGGCTGGGCTGGCCGAGTTTGGATTCGAAGTGGGGCTAGCCTGTCTGAAGCCCGATCAGTTCCCCCAGAAGCGGCAGAACCAGCAGACCCCGCTGTATGAAGTGCCCATGCGCAGCCGATTTGACCTGCGGCCGATCGGCCAATTGGTGCGAATCGTTCGACAGCACAATTACCGGCTTCTGCACGCTCATACGCCGCGGACCCTGCTGGTGGGCGCTGTGGTTTCGGTTTTGACTGGCGTCCGATTGGTCTATCACGTCCACAGCCCAGCCTCACGCGACACGACCCATCGCTGGCGCAATTCGGTGAACGCTCTGATTGAGCGGATTTGTTTGGGGTTGACCTCCGCTTTGATCACGGTCTCTCATAGCCTCAAAGGGTATGTTTGCAGCCAGGGGATCCCCGGTCGCAAGACGTCGGTCGTACACAATGGGGTGCCGTGTCGCAAGGGGTGTCCGATCCGCAGTGTTCTCCCCACAGAATGGACCATCGGGACCGTGGCTCTGTTCCGCCCTCGCAAGGGGCTGGAAGTGCTGCTGGACGCCCTGGCTCAGGTGCGGGCGGCCGGGTTGCCGGTTCGCCTGCGGGCCGTGGGTGGTTTCGAGACCCCGGAGTACGAACGGCAGATCAAGATCCAGTGTGCTTCGCTTGGGTTGACTGACGCCGTGGACTGGACCGGTTTCACCCGGGACGTGGATGCGGAATTGGCGCAGATGGACCTGTTTGTCTTGCCGAGTCTGTTTGGCGAAGGGTTACCGATGGTTGTCCTGGAAGCGATGGCCGCCGGTGTCCCGGTGTTGGCTACCCGCGTGGAAGGAATTCCCGAGGCGATCCGCGACGGTGAAGACGGCCTGATCGTTAATCCCGGCGATGCTCCAGCCTTGGCGGCGGCGATCAGCCGCATCGTACGGGGTACGGTGGATTGTTCGACCTTGGCGGCGAACGCCCGTCGACGACAGGAGGAGGAATTCTCCGATCGAAGCATGGCGCAGGGCGTGGCCGGTGTTTACCGCCGGGTGCTTGCCAGCAGGCGTCGCTTTCGGTGATCATTCAGGGCTCTTAGGCTAGTCCGCTGAGCAAGAGCCCGACTCCGTAGGCCGCCAAGGCGGTAATCCCGCCGATCAGAAGTGTTTCCAGCCCCGACTTCAACCAGTTCTGTCCGGTGACCTTCACCTTGAGGGCACCCAGGACGAACAGGGTTACCGCCGTGAAGAGACTTGCCATCGCGAAGGTATTGAGCGCCAAGGTTGGCAGCAACCGCACGGCCACATAGGCCAACAGCGGGACAAAACCGAACAAGGCGAACGAGAAGAACGTGACCAAGGCATTTCGGAGTGGCGACTCCTCTTCGCCAAGAATGCCCAACTCTTCGACCATCATAACGTCGACCCAGGCTTCTTGGTTGCGAGCGAGAATCTCGACGATCGTTTCAGCGTCGCTCCTGGAGAGCCCTTTGGCGGTGTAAAGCTCAACCAACTCCTGTTTTTCGCCTTCGGGATAATGCTCGACCTCCCACCGTTCCCGTTCGCGTTCGGCGCGGTGGTACTCTTGTTCCGACTTGGTACTCAGATAGTCGCCGATGGCCATTGACAAGCCATCGGCGATGAGATTGGCGAAGCCGAGGATCAGGACGATTCCAGCGCTGAGCGAGGCGCCGGCCACCCCGGCGACGACGGCAAAGGTCGTGACAATCCCATCCAGCCCACCGTAGACTGCGCTCTTGATATACTGTCCGTGCTCGTGTTGGTGTTTTTCCGCGGCCTGTGCGGTGTGCGCGGCGATCGATGCCTGCACATCTCCTTTTTGATAGGCTTCGCGAGCCTTCTGGAGGTCTCGGGAGAGTGACATGGGAAGACTCCTGGGGGATTCAACGGACGGGCAGGCCGACAGAGCGAGTCGTCCTGCTACTGACGGGGATCTTCCAGGCCGAAAGGGAGCTTCTTTTGGGCGTCGGCCTGGTGATCCGGATCGAGTTCCTTGAAGAGCAGGCTCGGTTGGATATCGCAATTGTTCTGGTATTTGTCGCTTGCATACTCACTGATTGAACCGCATATATCGTGATAGATGATCTGGCAGATCGACACGCCCGGGTAGATGCGCAGCGGCTGAATGGCGAACATCTCCAGGGTCCAGTAACCGCAGAAGCCGACGTCGCCGAAGCCGGCCGTGACATGGACGAACAGTCCCAAGCGTCCGACCGATGAACGGCCTTCGATCATCGGTACGAGGTTATGGGTCGTCGTCCGCTCCACGGTTCGCCCCAGGTAGAGTTGATTGGGACGCAGGACGAGGCCTTCCGGAGGAATGGTGATGCGTCGCACGCGGTTCGGTTTGCGCATGTCAAGCACCACCTCTTCGTAGACGATCAGCTCATTATGAAGCGTCAGGTTATAGCTGTTGGGGTTGAGCTTCGCCTTGTCAAACGGTTCAATGACAATGTCCTTGCCCAGACGGGCAAGGATTTCGTGGCCGGAGAGTATCATCGCGAATGTGTTCCCTGCGAGAGCGATCCTGGATAACGGTCAGCAGTACGATTAGGCTTCATTCACCCCGATTCGTGGGCAAATGGAGTTGAGCGGGCACTGGTCGCATTTGGGTTTGCGGGCCGTGCAGATTTGGCGGCCGTGATGGATCATCCGGTGGCTGAAATCGATCCATTCCTTCTTGGGAATCAGTTGCATGAGATCCTGCTCGACGCGCACCGCATCCTTGTCATGATGCGAGGTCAGGCCCAAACGCACGCTGAGACGGCCGACGTGCGTGTCGACGACAATTCCCGAAGGGATGCCGTAGGCGGTTCCCAAAACGACATTCGCCGTCTTGCGCCCGATACCGGGCAGATTGACCAGGGCTTCAAGATCCTTGGGGACTTGGCCGCCGTATTGGTCCACTAAGGTTTGACAACAGGCCTTCAGATTCTTTGCCTTGTTGCGGAAGAAACCCGTGCTCTGAATCTCTTGCTCCAGTTGGACCAGGTCGACTTTTGCGTAATCGGCAGCCGTGCGGTATCGTGCGAAGAGCGTCTTGGTCACCGCATTGACCCGTTCATCGGTGCATTGGGCCGAGAGAATCGTGGCCACCAGCAGTTCTAGTGGCGTCTGGAAGTCCAGTGCACATCGTGCGTCGGGATAGTGGCGGCGCAGAATGCCGACGACCTTGGCAGCGTAACGTTTGAGCTCAGGTGTGACAACCATCTGGATGTCTAGACAGATGGGGCATGGAAGGGAAAGAGGGAAGAGTCTTCTGCTTGCTGCGATCACGGCGAGCCCGTTGACCTCTCGAAGACTTCGACTCCCATCCTCATTTTCCACTCAGAAAAGCTGCATTGTCGGCCTTGTCGTGGCGAGTGTCAAGACGCGGGACGTTCCAGGGGACGCAGCCCCAGGACGGACGCCGGTTGGTTTTCTGTCGGGCTGCTCCCTATAATCATTTGAGCAGCTACCAAGATCCGTGGTTCAGGGGCAACGATGGCCAGCCGCATTGACGACGTCAGAATTTGGAATAGGGAGAAGTCTGCAAGCCGACTTCATCTGCTGTGAGGTATGCTTGATTGCCCCCCTCCGGGAGACTGGGGGTGGTCCTCGTTCTAATGGTTGGATTGCCTCAACCCAATCGGGCGGTGATTTATGGCGGCGTTTGACGATCTTCCGTTTTCGCTGGAGGAGTTCTCGGGAACGGTGCGGCTGTTTCCGTTACCCAATTTGGTGTTGTTCCCCCACGTGATGCAACCGTTGCACATCTTCGAACCCCGCTATCGTGACCTGCTCGAAGAAGCCCTCGCTAGCGACCATCTGGTGACGATGGCCACCTTAGCGCCCGGTTGGGAAAAAGACTATGAGGGACGGCCGCCACTGTTTCCGATGGCTTGTCTTGGCCGGGTTGTCGTTCATCATCAGGTGGCGGATGGGGCGTACAATGTGCTCGTGGTCGGGCTGAAGCGGGTCCGCCTGCTGCGTGAATTGCCCTCGTCCAAGAGCTTTCGTGAGGCCCAGGTCGAGATCTGTGAGGATTCCTATCCACCGGAGGAGGCGGCCTCCACGTCAATTTTGCAGAGGAGACTTCGCAACGCTTTTTTGGAGATTCTCCCTGAATTGCCGCAAGCCCAGGAGCAATTGGATCAGCTTCTTGGGCGCGACGTCTCCCTGGGCGCTTTGACCGATATCATTAGCTACATGCTTGATATTGAATTGGCCAAAAAGGAGACGTTACTGGTCGAAGCAAATGTTCACCGCCGCACCGAATTGCTGCTCGAGTATCTCTCGATGATTGCGGGTAATGATTCGCCCGGCGCGGCTGGTGTCCTGGAGTTTCCCCCCGCTTTTAGCATCAATTAGGCGGTCGGACTCCTTTAGTTCGGGAAGACGCGGCGAGCGCCGGCCGTCTTGGTTTTGACGCATGGACAGGCGGTGGTGGGGCGTCACTATTCTTGTCTGATTGCCGCGTCTGAGCCGCCCTCTGGCCCATCGAGCACCTTGACCAGCTATGCGGGGGGGGCTAATATGAAGGTTGAACGTTCCTTCCATTGACGAGTAGTTAAATGACCATCCCTCGTGAGACGTGTGAAACGGTTTGCGGCAGTCTGGTGGACGAACATGATCAACCGAACGGCAAGGTGCCGGCCGGCGTGGATTTGAAGCGGATCGAGCGCGCGGTGCGGGAGATTCTGTTGGCGGTGGGGGAAAACCCAGATCGCGAGGGGCTGCATGAAACCCCAGCTCGCGTAGCCCGCATGTATGCTGAATTGTTCAGCGGCCTTCACCAAGATCCTCGGATCCATCTGCAGAAGTTTTTCACGGAGAAATACGACGAGATTGTCTTGGTGCGCGACATCAGCTTCAACAGCATGTGTGAGCACCATATGATGCCGTTCATGGGCAAGGCGCATATCGGCTATCTGCCCAACGGCCGGGTGATTGGCTTGAGCAAGTTGGCGCGGGTGGTGGAAGGGGTGGCGCGTCGCCCCCAGGTCCAGGAACGGATGACCGAAACGATTGCGGATCTGCTGGTGGAAGAACTCCAAGCCAAAGGCGTTGTTGTGGTCATGGAGGCCGTTCATACCTGTATGACCGTGCGCGGTGTGCGCAAGCCCGGAGCGATTTGTGTGACCTCCGCGATGCGCGGCGCATTTCGCAACAACCCTTCGAGCCGTGCGGAAATCATGACCTTGATCTACGGAGATCGACGTTTGACCTAAGGCGGAAGTCTCCCCTGTTCTTCTTGTCCGTGAGATCTCTTTTCGCAAGATTGCGTCACGTCCACATTGCGGGGATTGCCCGTCGTTCAGGTGCAAGGTTGACTTATGGCCCAGATCGACCAGCAACGAGAACGGATTCAGGACGATCTGCGCGGACTGATCGACGGGGAGGCGCGATGCGACAACGTCAGTCTGCAGTTGTTTGCCACGGACGGGAGCATCTATGAGATCCGCCCGCTGGGAGTGGTTCGGCCCCGCTCGACTGACGATGTGGTGGCCTGTGTCCAGTATGCCGCGGAAAAGCAGATTTCGATCCATGCCCGCGGCGCGGGGACTGGCTTGGCGGGCGAATCGTTGGGGGCCGGATTAGTCGTCGACTTCTCTCGGTTCTTGCGCCGTGTGATCCACACGGACGCGACCAGCGTTCGTGTCCAGGCCGGCATCGTCTATGAACGCCTCAATGCCCATTTGCGCAATCGGGGACGCTGTTTTCCGCCCGAACCGACCAACGGCAATCTGACCACCATCGGCGGCATGCTCGGGATTGACGCCAGTGGGAGCCGCTGGCTGAGACACGGTTCTACGCGGAATCATGTGTTGGGGTTGCAGGTGGTCTTGGCCGATGGGCAAGTGATGGAAGTCGGCCGAGAGCCGCTTGAAGGAGCGGTTGGCGGCGAGTGCTCGGCCCGCAAGCGCGAACTGATGGCTCAATTGGTCCCGCTGCTTCGCACGCACGCCGACTTGATCGAACGGCATCGGTCGAAGAGCCCCGTAAATCGGTGCGGCTACCAGTTGTGGGACATCCTGGCCGACGATCATCTCGATCTGGCCAAGCTGCTGGTTGGTTCTGAAGGGACTCTAGCCTTGGTTACCGAAGCCGTGCTGGCCACGGAACCTTTGCCGCGGCACCGCGGCGTAACGTTGTTGCTGTTCGAGAGCCTGGAGAAGGCCTGTCGGGCCGTTCAAGAAGTCCTCCGTTACCAACCGAATGCGTGCGATCTGATGGACCGCCGGCATCTGAGCCTGGCGAGGGAAGCCGAGGTCCGATTTGATTTGCTGATTCCACGCAACGCGGAAGCGGTCTTGCTGGTCGAACAGGAGGCCGACGAACATCGGGAGGTTCGCGACCGGCTCCAGCGGATGACCGATGAGATTTGCCGCCGGCAGCATTTGGCATTCGACGCACGCCAGGCGTTTGAAGCGGCCGAGGTCGAATTGTTCTGGGACTTGGCCCGCAAGATCCAGCCGGCCCTCTATCGGATGAAGGGGTCGACGCGCCCCGTGCCGGTCGTGGAGGACATGGCTGTTCCGCCCGAGGTGTTGCCCGACTTCCTTGTGCGGATGCAGAACATTCTCAAGAAGCATGAGGTGACTGCCTCGCTCTTCTCGCATGCCGGGCAGGGACAATTACACATTCAGCCGTTCTTGGATTTGGCAGAGGCGGACGATGTGACGAGAATGCGGCGTCTGGCCGACGATCTCTACGACGAGGTCTTGAACGCCGGGGGGACCATCAGCGGGCAACATGCGTGTGGTTTGAGTCGGACCTCGTATATTGGCCGGCAGTATGGTGAACTCTACGAGGTCTTTGGCCAACTCAAACGGATCTTTGATCCGCAGAATGTGTTCAACCCGGGAAAGATCGTCGGCGACGATCCTGATTTGCTGGTGCGCAACCTGCGGCCGTTGATAGGGGCCCCCGCGTCGCCCGCGTCCCCTGCGTCGTCCGCCGCCGCGGTCGGGAATGGCGATGACTCCCCCAAGTTGCGCGACCTGCTTGAGCTGCAGCTCAACTGGAACCCCAGCCAGCTGGTTGACATTGTGCGGGCTTGCCATGGTTGCGGAGAATGCCGTACCCAGGCCAGCGATGTACGGATGTGTCCGATTTTTCGGATTCTTCCGGCCGAAGAGGCCTCGCCACGGGCGAAGGCGAATCTAATCCGCGGTGTGCTGGCAGGTCGGATGCCGTTAGATAGCCTGACAAGCGACGAGTTCAAGGCGGTGGCCGATTTGTGCGTTCACTGCCATATGTGCACGCAGGGCTGTCCGGCCCGCGTCGATGTTCCGAAACTGATGACCGAAGGCAAGGGGGCCTATGTAGCGGCTAATGGGCTTGGCCTGAGCGATTGGGCTTTGGCCCGGCTCGAATGGTTCAGCGCCTTGGGAAGCCGCTTCAGCCGGTTGACCAACTGGGCCTTGGCGAACCGCCAGATGCGGTGGTTACTGGAAAAGACCCTGGGAATCGCCCATAGCCGAAAACTCCCCCGTGTGACTTCGCGAAGCTTCTTGCGCCGTGCCGCTCGACGGCGTTTGACACGCCCCAATCGTCGCAGCGGACAAAAGGTGGCGTACTTCCTCGATACGTATGCCAACTACTTTGACCCGCAGTTGGCCGAAGCCACAGTGGCCGTGTTGGAGCACAACGGGGTATCGGTTTATGTCCCCCCGGAGCAGAGGCAGGCCGGTACGGCTGCGATTGCCTGCGGCGACTTGGACTTGGCGCGGCGATTGGCACGCCAGAACGTGACATTGCTTGCTGAAGCGGTCCGACAAGGGTATCACATCATCACCACGGAACCGGCCGCTGCGGTGACTCTGGTCCGCGAGTATGGTTACCTGTTCGATGATGACGATGTGCGGCTGGTATCGCAGAATACGAGTGAGGCTTGCACCTATCTGTGGCGCATGCACACGATGGGCAAGCTGCAACTCGATCTGCGCCCGATCAACGCTACCGTGGGTTATCACCTACCGTGTCGTCTGAAAGCTTTGAACGTGGGGGCGCCGGGCGAATGTCTGCTCCGATTGATTCCGGGGTTGACGGTGCACCTGTGCGAAGAAGGGTGTTCGGGAATGGCTGGCACGTTTGGCCTGCACCGCAAGAACTACCGTGCCAGCCTGCGGGCCGGCTGGGATCTAATCGGCCGGCTTCGCGATCCGGACATTCAGGCCGGCGCTACAGAGTGTTGTGCTTGCAAGTTACAGATGGAACAGGCGACAACCAAGCCGACTGTTCACCCCCTCAAGCTGTTGGCGATCAGCTATGGCCTGCTGCCCGAGGCTGCCCACTTGCTCAATACCCCGAGTGAGGATCTCCTCGTCACGTGAAATCTGACGGGGCTGCGGCAAGACACCCGGGGCCATTTCATGTAAGTTAATTCGATGAATCGAGATTCATGAGCAATCAACCTTGGTATCAAGAGGGGCTTCAATTCGAGTGTATTCCAGGTTGCGGCCGCTGTTGCACCGGTGCGCCGGGGTACGTGTGGGTCAACCAAGAGGAGATTGAGGCAATTGCTGCGGCTGGCGGAATGGAAATACACCAATTCGAGGAGCAATTCGTCCGCCAAGTCGGCAACCGCAAGAGCCTTGTGGAGCACCCCAATGGCGACTGTGTCTTCTTTGATAGCGAGGCCCGGAATTGTCTGATCTACGTGTTACGCCCCCGTCAATGTCGTAGCTTTCCCTTCTGGGAGTCCAATCTGTCTACCCCTGAGGCATGGCAGGAGGCCTGTCAAGCCTGTCCCGGTTGCGGTCAAGGTCCACTGATCCCGCTGAAAGAGATTCGTTCCCGGCTGCGCATGATCCGAATCTAGCCCCCCTTGTGGCGCAAGGATGTCGATTATTTCGTTTTTACGGTTTAGCTAGAGTTTTCCGATTCTCCAGGTCGATAAGGTTTTCAGTCACCGAAAGGCGTTCGGGCTTGGTGCGCACCACGCGGCAGCTTGCAAGCGTGTTGCGAAGGAATGCCGTTAGTTGTTGTCAGGCAATGACTTACGGCGTGGCAACCTACCTGAAAAGGCCCTCCGGCGACTAAGCTCTTTGGCAATAAAGACTTATTGACGAGCGTGCCTGTTGGTCACATTGGTTGGGGGGGCTGGAATAAACGGCCGGCTCTTTAAGAGAAAACTAGCCAAGTCGGTCGATTGATCTTGACTCTACTCGTTATGCCATCTACACTTGGAGCGATGCAGGGTTGTTCGGTGGGGACAGTCCTTGACTGGTCCAGCGGATGCTCTCACGGGAGAATCAAGTCGTGACCAAGAAAGAAATTGTCAGGACCATTTCGGAAGAGATCGGGCTGACGCAGCTCAAGACCAAAGAGATCGTCCAAAAGACGTTCGACGCGATCGTCGAGACGCTGGTGGAGGATGGCCGCATCGAGTTGCGGAATTTCGGCGTCTTCGAGGTGAAGCGGCGTGCTCCCCGCAAGGCTCGCAACCCTCGGACCGGTGATAAGGTGGAGGTTCCCGAGAAGTTTGTGGTGACCTTCAAGCCGGGGAAGGAGATGGAGGAACGGGTCCGCGAATTGGAGCGGCAAGCCGCCGCTCGAAAGGCGGCCGCAGAAGCGATGGAGGGTGCGGTTGTGCCCGAAGCGCTTGGAAGCGCAAGCGGTTACGAATCGACCCCGGGCAATCCGTAATGCTTACTTGCCGGTTGCGTTCTCGTCTCTGGCTCTGACATCAAAACACAAGCCTCTTCGTATGTTCTGTTGTGAGCAGCTTTTCTGACCCAGATGCTTGCAGCGGTGAGGCTCTTTTCCGTTAGATTCAGCGGGTGGTTCGAAGCGCATCCCGTCTCTGCTGCTTCCAGGCCTCTTGCACGAAACTGTGTACTACAAATGACTTGAGTCGCGGGGATGCAAGGGATTGCTTCTCGCGAGGCTTTGGCCAAGGGTTCTCCGAGTGCGCCGGCGCCGTGGCAAACAGTGTTTCATGGAGGAGTTGTGTGATGCGCAAGTTATTGGCGGCTATCGTCTTGGGAGTTTTGCTTAGCAGCTCCGTGGGGTGTTTTCTTCCGGCCTATTCCGGCGATCCGAATCGTCGTGTGCCGCAGTTGATCTATACGTCCGAGAATCTTCGAATGCTATTGGATGAATGGGAGCGGTTCTGGTTCTTGGACCAGCCGGACCACACAACTCCGTACCGGACGCATGGTGGGATTATTTGAGTACCACTGCGGTAGGTTGTCGATTGGCCGAAGGGCCGCTACAGTACAGACTACAGGATGCTTGCGCGTCCTGGGGGTTGTCATTGCTAGCGAGTCTTCAGGTCTATTGTGAACACTGCTGCTGTATGTCTTGAGGTCCAGCTCGGCCGTCTTCGTTTGGCTTGCCCAATCATGGTCGCCTCGGGGACGTTCGGATATGCCCGGGAGATGGCCGGTTTGGTGGATCTGCGCCGTCTGGGGGCGATTCTTCCGAAAACGATCACCCAGAAGCCACGAGCCGGAAATCCTCCCCCGCGAACGGTTGAAACCTGCGGAGGGATGTTGAACTCGATTGGCTTAGACAACGACGGGATCGAGGCATTTGTCGAGCGGCAAATGCCCTATCTCGCCGGATTGGGTACGGCCATCGTCGTCAGCATTGCTGGCAAGAGCTATGATGAATTCGTTGAGATGGCCAGCCGGTTGGAAGGGGTGCCGGGAATTGCCGCCTTGGAGTTGAATGTCTCCTGTCCAAACGTAAGCGGTGGAGTAGACTTCGGTACGAACCCTGGGATTTGCGAAAAAGTTGTCGCCGGGGTTCGCAACGCGTGTTCCTATCCGATTCTGGCGAAGTTGACGCCCAATGTGACGGATATCACGGCGGTGGCTCGCGCCGCGGAAGCCGGCGGGGCCGATGCGATCTGCCTGATCAATACGGTGTTGGGCATGGCCATCGATTGGCGCCGGCGGCGGCCACGATTGGGTAATGTCTTGGGTGGCCTCAGTGGTCCGGCGATCAAGCCTGTCGCTCTGCGGGCGGTCTATCAGGTGGCTCAGGTGGTTGACGTTCCCCTGGTCGGAATCGGCGGCATTGCTTCGATCGACGATTGTATGGAGTTCCTAGTGGCTGGGGCTACGGCGGTTCAGATCGGCACAGCCAACTTCTATAACCCGCGAGTGTCTCTCCAGATCCTCGACGCCTTGCCGGCCGCATTGGCCGAACTAGGTGCGACATGCGTGGCCGACATTGTGGGCACGCTCTCGTGTGGCCGCCGTTCGGTCACGAGCAAGACGGAAGCCGCTTCCACGGGTTCATAGCTGAGAACCTGTGCCAGGATCTGAGTGCAAGCAAACCATTTCCGGGGTAGTTCGCCCCGGTTCGAATTACATCCTAACCTTGATTGACTGTTTTCCATGACCATGCGCGTTCTTTCCGGCATTCAACCGACGGGCCGATTTCACTGGGGTAACTACTTTGGTGCAATCCGGCAATACATCGATCTGCAGGATGTTGCCCAACAGGCGTTTTACTTCATTGCGAATCTCCACGCTCTGACTACGATCCGCAATCGAGGCATCCTGACTCAAAATAGTCTCGATGCGGCGATCGACCTGCTGGCCTTGGGGCTCAATCCTGACAAGGCGGTTCTCTTCTTGCAGTCCGACGTACCTGAAGTCTCCGAATTGTGTTGGATTCTGATGACTGGCACGCCTATGGGCTTGTTGGAACGGTGCCATGCCTACAAGGACAAGAAGGCCAAGGGGCTTACCGCTGACGCGGGCCTGTTCGCCTATCCGGTGCTCATGGCGGCTGACATTCTCGCCTACGACGCCGACACCGTTCCGGTCGGGCAAGATCAAGATCAGCACGTCGAGGTCTGCCGCGACTTGGCTGCCAGTTTCAACTACGAATTCGGCGAAACCTTCGTACTTCCCAAGGCGAAGATCCTCGATACCTCGGCCAAGGTGCCCGGCACGGACGGCGAAAAGATGTCGAAGAGCTATAACAACACCTTGGAGATCTTTGAAGATCCCAAGGTGTTGCGCAAGAAAATCATGCGAATCGTTACCGATTCGCGGCCGATGGAAGAGCCGAAGGAGCCGGCAACAGATCATCTCTATCAGCTCTACTCGTTGTTCGCCAGTGAAGCCGATCGGGAAGCCATGGCGGCCATGTATCGGCGTGGCGGTTTCGGCTATGGCGAAGTGAAAAAGGCCCTGGCTGACGTGTCGGAACAGTACTTTGCCGAGGCCCGACAGCGACGCAAGGAGCTGGAATCGCAGCCCAAGCGGGTTCGCGAGATTCTTGGCGACGGCGCGGCGGTTGCCCGGAAAAAGGCCTCCGAGGTCCTTGTCCGCGCACAACGTGCCTGCGGAGTGCGACTATGATGTCCCAGGAGCCGGCAGCCTTCCGGTGGTGGCAACTGGCTCTCGGATTGCCTGTCGGCGTGATTCACGGGCTGTTGATCGCCTGGCTGGCCGTGACGCTTCAAGGACACTTCGCCCCCTGGCTCCTCTTTCCCGTGTTGTTGGGGTTATTGCTAGGAGCAACGCTCGTTGCCCTGCCCCGGCTCAGCCAGGTTGGCAATCGAGTGACCATTCTCCTGGTAGCGGCTGCAGCTGCGCTGACGGCATTCATTGGGCAGCACTACCTGAGTTACCAATACTCTCTGCAGGCGGCTCGGGAAGAGGCTCGGCTTTACCAGAAGGCCCAGCAAATCGCCCCGATGCTCCTCAAGGGGCACCCCCTGCGGCCGGCCAACAGTCTTGCGGAATTCCTGTGCTGGGAGGCCGTCCGGGGACGGCACATCGGACGATATACGGCTCGCAATACGGCGGCTTGGTTAAGTTGGGGCCTGGACGGCATCTTGTTGGTCATTGCGGCACTCGCCCTCGTCGTACCGGCCCTGAAGCAGCCCTACTGCGATCAATGCCAAAGCTGGTTTCGCACCACACGCGCCGGCCGCGTGGATCTCCCAACGGCGAGATTACTTGCGTCAGCCGTCCAAGTGCCTGTTCCGGAGGGGCTGCAAGCTGCTCGCTATCGGCTGGTTGGGTGCAACGGCGGTTGCCGGTTTACGGGGTTGGCATTGTACTGGGAAGCGGAATCTGGGCCGTCCCGACCGGTGCGGTTATGGTTGGACGTGGAGCGACGCAACCGCGTCGTTGCGGTACTCGATGCGGCTGTGCCGAGCGCCGAGAAAGACGCGGATCGAAGGTGTTCTGATTCGCAAGAGGACGGGGAAACGTCCGGCCTGTAACGTGTCATGCGCGCATGGTCTCCCAGGCGCCCGTTCTGGGGCTCTCACAATGCCCCCCCCTTTGGTTGCGGCAATAGTTGACATTTGGGGTGGCTCCTCTATCATGCACGAAAGAGGACTCGAACGTGATCTTCTTGTCCTTAGGAAAGCATGCGTGATACGCTTTCCTTCACCGCGACAGGCTGGTTCCATCGCACAACGTGACTGCCTGTCGCGTTGAGGAAGCGACACTGTAACGGATGGTCTACCTCACGGCGCGTTTGGCTAATGGGTTTTGACAAACAAAATCTGTGGGGAACGCCCTTTGTGGCGTTCTCGACAGAAGCCTTTGCCGGTTCTGTTTATCAAAACCGATTCGGCCGCCCCTCACAAGACTAGGAGAGTGCGATCATGACAGGACTCTGCTTGGCCTGCTGTCTTGCCGCCACGCTGCTTGGGACGGAACCATCGATTCGGCCCGACGTACCCAACACGGTTCGCTTTCCGGTCGAAGAAGCCCGCTTTGTTCGCTTCATGATTCACGCGACCGACTCCGGCGAGCCCTGCCTCGACGAGTTAGAAGTATATGGTCCGGCCAGTAAGGAGAATCTGGCGTTGGCAAGCGCCGGGGCCAAGGCCTCGGCCTCGTCCTGTTTAGGTGGATACTCGCAACATGCGATTGCGCATCTCAATGACGGCAAGTATGGGAACTCGTACAGTTGGATTGCGGCCAACCGCGGCGTTGCGTGGACCCAAATCGAGCTTCCTCAGTCGATGAAGATCGACAAGGTGGTCTTCTCTCGCGACCGGAATGGTCAATATGTGGACCGGGTGCCGACGAGCTGCGAAGTCCTTGTCTCAGCCGACGGCACGCAATGGAAGTCGGTCCAGAAGATGGTCGCCAAGGCGGCTACGATCGCCGTGCGCCATCATCCGAGCGGGTTTGTTGGGCTAGTCCCCAGTCCACCGCCTCCGCCGCGGATGACGAGCGAGGGCGTGGCGATTTCGCAGGAGCCTCTTGACAAGGCTCCCCAGCAAGACGAACGAGGCTTTGCAAACCTTGCCTTGAATCCCGCAGCGAAGGCGGCCGCCTCCTCTGCTTTGGAAGGTTATCCGATTCACCAGGTTGTCCACCTCAATGACGGGCGGCTGGGAAACCGCCACAGTTGGATCAGCGGCGAGGATCCGTCCTGGGCGGAAATCGATTTGGGCGACATCTATTGGGTCTACAGCGTGGCCTTGGGAAGTGACAGTTCCGGCCAATACCACGATCGGGCGCCGACGAATTTCACGATCCTGACTGCCACCACCTATGATGCCGACACGGCCGCGCCGAGTTGGACGCCCGTGTTCAGACGAAGCGGCGGCTCGCCCGTACACACCCGCGCCGAGTTCAAATTCAAGCCACGGCAAGCCCGCTTCGTTCGGGTTGCCATCGCTGCGGCTACATCGCCTCAAGTCCGGCTGGACGAAATGGAAGTCTACGGTCAGAAGGCCCCGATTCCGCTCGATGCCATCGGGCCGCTTCCCCAAAGCCCATTCGCTCAGTCTGACGGCGATGAGGACGAGTTGCTTCGCTACGCTTTTTTGAGCGAGGAGCACGCATGGCTGAAGACCTACGGTCGGGCTGACCTGAGTCCTCGGCTTGTTCCCTATAACGGCCGCGTGATAGAGTATCCGCGTCATGTGGGCGACGACCAACTGCCGTTGCCGCCGTTAGCCGGTCTGCCGACGCTTGACGGCCAGTTGGACGACGCCTGCTGGAACGACGCTTCGCGGGGCGTGGTGCGCGTCGTCTCGCTTGGCGAGTTCAAAGAAGGCCCTCTGGTAGAGACAAGCGTTCGCGCTGGTTGGCACGGCGAACAGTTGCTCTTGGCAATCCAGACCGATCGGCTTTTGAGCGGACACGTGGCGGTCCTCTCCACACGTGACGGACGTGGCTGCGGCGTAGTGGCCTGTTCGCAAAATGGTTTGGTGTTCAACACCTATGTATCCGATGGGCCGTACAAGGTGAAGCTCGATAGGTCCAGGCCGATCGACGGGGCGCTGAATAGAACGCACACCTGTTGCGAGATCCGGCTGCCGTTGGCGTGGTTTCCGGACTGCCGCGAGCAAGGACTGCGAGTCGGACTGGGGATGGGCGGACGTCATACGCGGCCCGAGGGGCGGCCGGTCTACTTCGCCTTCTCGCAACTGGCGATGGCTCAGGTGGGCCCCTGCGTCGAACGTCAGTTTCGCGTTCGACTGGCCGTGGCCCCAGGGGGTAAGCCACTGACACTGGAAGGCGAGCTTCCGGAGCTTTCCTCCGGCCTGACTCTTCAGCCCGGCAAGTCGTGTGTGCTGACGATTCCGGCCTCGCAAGGGGCAATTGGCCCGCAGTTCGATTTGACCGTACGCGATCAGACCGGCGAGGAGTATTCGTTGCATTTGTTCCGCTATGATCCGTTGGAGCGGACGCTTGTGTTGATGGACGAGATGCTCGATCGGCTGGCCGCGAAGAAGCTCAACGTGGATGTTGAGCGTTCGGAGTGGGCCGAGTTTCGTGCCCGGCAGTCGCAACTTCTCAAGGCGCCCGGCGACCTGGTGGCCGAGCGGCAGGCGTTTTTTGCTGCCCGAAAAGCCAAACGCCGACTGCTGCTTCGCGAGCCGGATCTGAAACCGATCGAACAGATTCTGTTTGTGAAGCGACATGCGTATGAACCGTCGCACAATTACAGTGTGATGCTCGATTCTCGGTATCGGCCGGGCGGGAGCGTGGCCCTGTTGAGCATTCCCAGGCTCGACGGCCGCTACGAACCGGGTCGAGCGATCCTCAAGGAATTGTTCAATGCGGGAGAGGGGATCGCGCGGGACCCGATGGCCAGTTTTGACTCGCGTACGATTTACTTTGCCTATCGCCCCTCGGCCGACGGCTATTTTCACGTTATGCGCATGGCCCCCGACGGGGGCGATCTTACGCAGTTGACCGACGGGCCATTTCACGACTATTGGCCCTGTCCTTTGCCCGATGGCGGCTTGGCGATCATCTCCACCCGTTGCCGGGCCCGTTTTCTCTGCTGGCGGCCGCAAGCTGCAGTCTTGTTCCGCATGGAAGCTGATGGCACCCGTATCCGGCCGCTGTCATATGCTAATTTGAGTGAGTGGGGGCCGTCGGTGACCAACGACGGACGGATCATTTGGCAGCGGTCGGAGTATATCGACAAAGGAGCCGACTTCAGCCACACCCTTTGGACGATCCGACCCGATGGCAGCATGCCCGAACTCGTTTTCGGCAATGACATCATCCAGCCGAACGGTTACGCCAATGGCCGCGAGGTGCCGGGCACGCGGGAAATCTGCTGCACGTTGATCTCGCACTTTGGCGATTTGAACGGCCCGATTGCCCTGTTGGATATTGACAAAGGCCGTTTCAACCCCAAGGCGATCACCAGCCTCACCCCCGAGGTCCCCTGGCCTGGCATGTGGCCGGCGGAAGAGTACTTTCGCGACCCGTTCCCCATTGCACGGGATTATGTGCTCTGTTCACATGCTCCGCGTGAACTCGCCGGGCTGTGTGTGATCGACCGTTTTGGAAACCGCGAGGTCTTGTATCTCGATTCGACCTACGGCTGTATGACGCCGACGCCCTATCGACCGGTTCCCAGGCCACCTGTGTTCTGCGGCAATGTGCAGGATCTGGAGCAAGAATGGGGCCAGTTTGTTTTGGTCGATGTGTATCGGGGGATCGACAAGGCGGTTCCCCGAGGCACGGCGAAATACCTTCGCGTTGTCGAGGAGGTTCGGGCGGGGTTGGAACAATTGCCCAATGGCGAGTATCGCAAGGACCATAATCCGTTTATGCACTTCTACGCCGCGCCGGTCGATCGGGTGAGTGGCCCTTATGGATGGCCCTCCTACGTGGCCAAGGCGCCCTGGGGCCTCGTTCCAATTGAAGAAGATGGCTCGGCCAACTTCCTCGCTCCGGCCGGCAAGCAGCTCTACTTCCAGATTCTCGACCAGGATCTGAACGAGTTGCAGCGGATGCGGAGTGTGGTTCAGGTTCAACCGGGGGAAAAGCGAAGCTGTATCGGCTGTCACGAAGACCGCCGTCACGCCCCGCCCCCCCGGATGCCGTTGGCCCTGCGCCGTGCACCAAGCAAGCCGCAAACGCCGCCGTGGGGTGCAGGAGCGTTCTCGTACGAACATGCCGTCCAACCCGTGCTCAACGCCAAATGCGTCCAGTGCCACGACAGCCGCGATCCGCGTGGCATCGACCTGACAGGCACCCTTGACATCGACCGGATTCCCGCGTCGTACAAGACGCTCATTCGACAAGGCTGGGTCCACGTCTGCGACTGCGGCTTCAATTCCGGCGGCAATGAGAAGAAGGCTCCGTTGACCTTCGGCACGCTCAAGAGTCGGCTCTGGAGTGTCTTGCAAAAGGACCACCACAACGTCAAACTGACGCGCGACGAGATGCATGCGATCAAGTGCTGGATCGATATGAATTGTCCCCTCTGGCCCGACTACCAGCAACGTGAGCTGCGTCCCGGGCCGGCGAATACGCAGTTGACCCAGCAGTAGTCGCCAAGGCATCTTGGCAGAGTCGCGCGACCTCGCAATCAGCGCGACGGGACGATACACGGATTACGGTTACTTCTGGATTCGCCGTCGATAGTCGCCGGGACGCAGGCCGAGTTTGGCCTGGAAGACCGCGCTCAGGTAGGCCGCTCGCTTGAAACCGCAACGTTCGGCGATCGTCTGGAGTTTCAGATCCGTCTCAGCAAGCAGTCGCTGGGCCTTGTCCATGCGGACTCGCAGAATCTCCGTGTGAATCGAACGGCCGATGGTGCGGCGAAACGACTGTTCCAGATAGCGGCGGGAGACGCCAACGTGTGTGGCAACCTCCATGACGCCGATCTCTTCGCAACCGTAGGCTCGGATGAATCGCAGGGCTTCCCCCACAATCGGTTCCCGCACGGCTGTCAAGTCTGTCGATCGGCGGGTGACGAGGAGCGTGGGTTTGATCAGGATCTCCTGACAGAGGATTTCGCGTCCCTGAAGCATCTGGCCCAAGGTCTCCGCGGCGACGTAGCCGATCCGTTCGCAATTCGCTTCAATGCTTGACAGTGGCGGTTGGCACAATTCACAGACCAGCTCATCGTTGTCGACTCCGATTACCCCAATTTGGCTGGGAACTGCCAGCCCGGCCGCATCACAGGCTTCCAGCACTATTCGCCCACAATGATCGTTGGCCGCAAGGATTCCTGTCGGCTTGGGCAGACGCCCGATCCATTCCTCCAGCTTTCGCCGATCACTAAGACTGGGGGTGGCCTCCGCCGTGAGCGATGGCAGGTCGAATGACGCGGCTTGCTGGCCGTGCCGCGTCACCTCCTGCAAGAACAGGCCTTTGCGCCAGCCCGACCATTCGTACTGCGGCATGCCACAATAGGCGAGGTGGGGGTAACCGCAGTCGATCAAGTGGGCGACGGCAAGTTGACAGACGGCCTGATTGTCGGTGTCGACTCGCGGCCAACCGGTGATCGGTGTGGTGCCCGTCACATTGACCACCGGCAGGTTTCGGCTGGCCAGGACCTCGGCGATTTCGGGCGTTTGGACGCGGGCGATCACGCCATCCCCCTGCCACGTGGCCAGCCAGCGGCGAACATCGCTAATTCGCAAGTGTTCGACAAGTTGCAGCTTCCAGGGACCACGGTTTTGGGCATACACACTCACGCCACGGATCAGGCCTCGGGCATGAGCGTTGGTAACTTCGATGAGTAGGGCAATTCTCGGTGCATTCATTGAACGAGGGCTTCCAGGAGCAGGCTTTGCGCGATCGCCGACCGCTTCTACGCGAGATGCTATCGTCAACCACATCTTCTCATGCGCGTTTTCGCATTGCAAGGCTTTCGGATCCGTTTAGAATGAGGGAACTATGGTCCATACCCACACAGGACCGTGTGCGTAGCGGACCCGTTGTTGCACGGATCTCGTATG
>CAZLDQ010000062.1:0-26994 GCA_964558295.1 uncultured Planctomycetaceae bacterium
TCTCCCAGGTGCCGATTCCCGCCGACAACGTGGACCCGGAGCAGATCGCCAAGCCCCGCCCGTGGGACATGGGGGAGATCACCCGCTTCATTCTCTTCATTGGCCCGTGCAGTTCGGTCTTCGACTACACAACCTACCTGATGATGCTCTACATCTTCAATGGCTGGAATCCGGCAAACGAATCGCTTTTCCAGACTGGATGGTTCGTCGAGTCCCTGCTCACCCAGACCCTCATCATCCACATCATTCGGACCAATCGGATTCCATTCCTGCAAAGCCAGGCAAGTTGGCCCATGATCGTGACCACCGCCGTCGTAATGATGGTCGGGATGTGGTTGCCGTTCTCGCCGCTTGGTCCGTGGTTGGGCTTCACACACTTACCGCCCCTTTACTGGCCACTGCTTGCGCTCACCCTGTTCTGCTACGTCTTGCTGACGCAAGGCGTGAAAATGTGGCTCATTCGCAAGGCATGGGTGTGACGCGAGCGGAGACCGCTGCGCGTCGGAAGGAGCCGGCGAGCCGTTCCGTCACTTCACGCGGACCAAGTACGCGGCAATGGACACCAGCGAGGGTATGGGGGCGGTGCTATTCCGGTTGAGGCCAAGTCAGCCTTCAATCATTCGTAGACAGACGTGGCTTGCGGGGAGCATCATTTGTCCTAGCCCTCGTAGCCCAACACGCCGACCAGACCGGCGATGACGTTGTTGGGCAGCGGTGCGGCGCGGAGTAGCGAGGCAGTGCGTCCTACGTCGTAAGGTATTCGCTTCAGTTCCATCTGTCCGTCGCGGTAGACGGCATAACAGGCTTTGCCGTGATGATCGCGTGCCAAACCCACGCTGCCGGGATTGACGACCGTGATCTTGCCGAAGGTGGCCATTCCTTGGATGTGCGTGTGCCCCAATAGCATGTAATCCGCGTCGATACCAGCCACTCGGCTTCCCCACTCGCTTTGGTCGAGGTATTCGGAGAAAAGGCCCTGGGGAGTGGCGTGGGCCATGCGGAACACTTTGCCTTGCCACTCGAAACGGTTTCGCAGGGGCATCGAGGCAAGGAACTTCACGTCGCCATCGTTCAGCTTTGGCCGGTGCCAAGCTCGCGTTGCGAAGGAATACTCGCGGAATTCCCTCATGCAGCCGCAATCTACGTCGAACGCCAAGGCATTGTCGTGGTTCCCGCGGACGATGTGGCTCGCATTGTCCATTAGCCAGCGGAGGCACTCGACCGGCTGTGGCCCATAATCGACCACATCGCCGCAGAAAACCACGGCATCGCGATCCGGCTCTGCCGCCAGCACTGCTTCCAGTGCTGGCCAGTTTCCGTGAATGTCCGAGACAATGAGGAGTGCCACGGTGCCTCCAATGCCATTTGCCAAGCCGATTGCCTGACGCAGGGCGACGAATGCTCGCCATGTCGCCAACGGCTAACACGGCGAACCTTAAGCGGTTTTTCTTGCAAGCAACACGGCGCACGGACAGTGGTTGCTCACCTGGTCGGCGGTGCCGCCGAGTTCAGGGTCACCGTTCGCCAGACTGCTGGCCCCAAGGACCAATAGCGTTGCGTCTTCCTCCTCGGCGCAGCGGATGATTGTTTCGGCGGGGTGGCCTTCCCGGAGGATCGGCGTCAATCGCACGCCGCGCGAGCGAGCGTAGTTGACGGCCGTTTGCAGCAGTTCCTCCAGGGCGTTCTTTGCCTGGGTCTTGATCTCCTCTGTGAGTCGGTCGAGCGCGGGGTTGCCGGTTTGTTCCAGGACCGTGACCGCAGTCAATCGGCCGCCATCCTGCTGGGCCAGCTCGACTGCGGCCTCCAGGGCTTTTTCACTACCGCGCGAATTATCCAGTGCAACGAGAATTCGAGCCATCGCTCGTTCCTCCGAGAAAACTCGTTCCTTGCCGGGGAACCATTGCCAACAAAAAACCCCTTGAGAACAAGGTGCTCTCAAAGGGCGGTTCTTCAACAAACCTCCTACTTCCAAGGGGACACCTTGTCGGTAGGAGTTATTATCCGCGAAGGCCGGCAAGCCCGGCGGCAATTAAAGGCGAACCCCATCGCCTCGACTCAACGTGATCTTACTTCGTCGTCACCCACGAGTCAACTTGAGTTCCTGGAGCCGGATTTCCCGGTTATCCCGGGTGCCCCATTTCCTTAAGTCACGCCCGTCCTGCCGTGGGGGGCTCTGTCTGGTTGACTTTCGCAAACCAGAAGCTATGATTTGCCAAAAAGGGGATGGAGTCCCCCTTAACCGCCGCCAAGCGGCTGATGACTCCTGCTTGGTGACTTCGGCCAAGTGGGAGTTACGCGCCGCGCTCGCGAGGTGTCACTCTCACAGCCTTTTGCCTCGGTGGGAGTGCATCATGCACCAGAATGCAACGGCGGTATCTGCGGGCCTTTCTTCTGCCGAGCCTTATGGCTCATCTTCGCCACGCGGAAGCGCTCGGCCCGCGCCAGACTTGGCTTGGCACTTTGACCGGCTCCGACGCTGCCTTGAGGAACTCGGGCCGGAATTCGCTCGCGACCAGCGCCGGCTGGCCGAGCTGAGCACTCGGCCGGACGAGGGGCGGTTCCACTTGGCGGTTCTCGGCCAGTTCAAACGAGGTAAGAGCACGCTGTTGAATGCTTTGCTCGGCGATTCGCTCTTGCCCACCTCCGTGGTGCCACTGACAGCCATTCCCACCTTCCTCCGTGCCGGCCCTCAGTGGCAGGCAAAAGTGGCCTATGTGGACGGTCATTCTGGAGAGCAGGTGACAAGCGATCAAGCGGCCGGGATCAGCACGTTCCTGGAACAATACATCACGGAAGCGGGCAACCCGAACAACCGCCTGGGAATCAACCATGTCGAGGTCTCGTCGCCTTCGGAAATCCTCGCTCGCGGCGTGGTGCTCATCGACACGCCCGGCATCGGTTCCACGTTTCGCCACAACACGGAAGCCACCCTGAACTTCCTCCCCCAGTGCGACGCAGCGCTGTTCCTGGTTTCGGCCGATCCTCCCATCACCGAGGTCGAAGTGGACTTTCTCAAGGAAGTTCACTCCAAGGTGGTCCGCTTGTTCTTCCTGCTCAATAAGGTCGATTACCTCAGCGACGAGGAACGGGACACAGCCGTCCAGTTTCTTCGCCACGTGTTGAGGGATCAGGTGGGCATGAGTGACGCTGTGCCCATCTTCTGCGTGTCCGCCAGGGCAGGTCTGGAAGCAAAGCGGCGCGACGATGCCGAACTCTGGGCAAAGAGCGGCATGGCGGAAGTCGAGCGGCACTTGATCGACTTCCTTGCATCGGAAAAGGCCGCGACGCTGCGCCTCGCTATTGCGAGGAGAGTGCAAGGCATCGTCGCCGACGTGTTGATGCGGGTCCGGTTGGCCGTGCGTTCGTTCCAGATGCCGCTGAGCGAGTTGCAGGCTCGGATGAATCGCTTCGAGGAGGCCATCGCGGATGCCCAGCGGCAACGGGTAGCGGCCGCCGACCTTCTGGCGGGTGACAAGCGGCGGGCAGTCGCACGATTGGAAGAAGAGGCGGAGGGACTTCGCCAGAGCGCGAGACACCACCTTCAGGCAGTCGTCCAGGAATCTCTGGCGACGGCCGCCGACAAGATGCAGGAAGCAGCCGCCCAGGAATCGCTTCACCGCGTCATTCCCGCTTTTTTCGAGCGGGAGATGGGAGCGCTTTCGCTTCGTTTCACTGCACACGTGCGCGAGGCGATCCAACCGCACCGAGAACGGGCCAGTCGATTGATTCAGCAGGTCCGCGAGACCGCCGCTACGCTGTTTGACATCCCTTGCGAGGACATGGCGACTTGCGATCTCTTCGAGTTGTCCGATCAGCCCTATTGGATCACAGATTCCTGGGATTCGTTCCTGGGGCCTGTGTCGCCGGAGTTCCTCGACAAATTGTTGCCAGCCACTCTTCGCCGGGCCAGGGTACGAAAGCGGCTGATGGAACGGGTCGAGAAGCTCGTCGTCCGCAACGTCGAAAACCTGCGATGGTCCACGCTCCAGAGCTTGGAGCGGGTGTTCTGTCAATTCGGCCTTGACCTCGACGCGCGGCTGAAGGAAACCATCGCCACGACCCACGGAGCGATGCGAGCCGCCCAATCACGGCGGAAGGAACATGCCCATACCGTCGCTGCGGAGATCGAGCGGCTGGAGACGTGCGCGAGAGAACTGGGCGAGATTCAATCCAGTCTCGCTGGAACCGTGGCGTAGGCGGGGAGTTCAGTCGAGCACGGGCGGGAATTGCATGGGAACACGGGACAATGGCGCCGAGCCGCCGTTGACGGTAAATTAGGGGGGTGGTAGAATTTCCGCGGGGATAGGGTTCGCCTTGAAACGCAGAAGAAAGCCGCTGCTGATGACCCCTAGCATGAGGACGCTCCTTCGGTAGGGTACATGGAAAGACAGCCAAACCCCGCCAGGAGTAATCACAGTCCTGGCGGGGCCTTTTCGTTGTTCCGGTGCCAGGAGCCTTCGATGAAAGCCATTACCATTGCTCGGGAGTACGGTGCCGGGGGCGGCGAAGTCGCCCGAAAACTGGCCGAATCGCTCGGCTGGCGAGTGCTGGACCGCGAGCTGCTCCATCAAGCGGCCCAGATCGAGCAGACGCCGGATACTGAATTGGACCGGCTGGACGAGCAGGCCGTGAGCATGGCCGACCGATTCAGTCTGCATCCGCTGCATCAGAAGTACCTGCATGGCCTGACCGTGGCAGTTCGCCAGGCGGCCGAGCAAGGCGACGTGGTGATCGTCGGTCGCGGCGCTCGGCATCTCTTGGGCGACATGGCCGACGTGTTTCATGTGCGGCTTGTCGCGCCGCGAGAATGGCGTGCCAAACGCATGGCGAAGCTGGAGGGCTGGTCGCTGGATCAGGCCCTTGCTCGGTGTCTGGAAGTGGACCATGCCCGCGAGCTTTTCATGCGGTATTTTTTTGGCGACGTGGCGGTGCAACCGGCTCAGTATGACTTGGTAGTCAATACGGCTCGCGTGTCCCTGGAGGATACAACGAGCATGGTTGCCGCCGTCGTTCGGCCCGGTTCTGCTGAGGCCGCCGGCAGTGCCGGCCACGATCGCGTGTTGACCGTCTCGCGGGAACTTGGCGCGGGCGAGACCCAGTTTGCAGCCGTCTTGGCCGAACGGCTCTCGATGCAGCTTTACGACCGTGAACTGCTGGAACAGGAGGCGATACGCTTGGGCGTCCCCGAGACGGAAATCGAGAAGATTGACGAACGAGCGGCCGGTATCTTTCAGCGGTTCCGGCCAGGGAGCATCTATCAACGTTACATTGAAGCCCTGGAACAGATTATGAAGCAACTAGCCGAGCGCGGGGACGTGATCCTCGTCGGCCGGGGGGGCAACTGTTTCTTGCGAGATAATCCACGGGCGCTGCATGTCCGCCTAATTGCCCCGATGCCCATTCGCTTGCGGAGGGTGATGGAGTATCGCTGGGTCCGCGAAGGTGTCGCGAAAAGGCTCGTGGCAGAGAGCGATGCCCAGCGCCGCAGTTTCTACGAAAGCTACTTCGGCGTCGATTGGGCCAACCCCTTGGAATACCACCTTACGGTCAACAGCGGCCGGCTGGGGCCGACCGCCGTGGACCTGGTTTCGTTCGCCGCCGAGCGTTATTGGAACCGCGCCGAGTAGCCAAAGAGCGCACATACCGTTGGGGAGCCGCTTATGGAATTGACCTGGGGGACAGCCGCAATCTGGCTTGGGTTGGCGCTAGTGGCCAGCTTGCTGTCGATCCGCTTCAAGATGAGCGTGGCCCCGAGGTTCGTGGCTTGGTTCCTCAACCGGTTTTCGTCGCACGTGAGTGAGCCGGGAGTCAAGTTCATCTTCTTCGTGCTGTTCACCCTGGGGGCGCTGGCCGCCTTGGCGAATAGCGAGGCCGTGCTGCCGGCATACCTCGTTGGCCTGGGACTGGCGGGGGTCTTCGCACGCCACCGTGATACCGTCCGACGATTGCGAACCACCGTATTCGCACTGCTCACGCCGTTTTATTTCCTCAATGCGGGCATGAAGGTCTACCTGCCCGCACTTTGGGTCGGGCTGGGATTGGTCGTTATCCTCCTGGCGGTGAAAATAGCGACGAAAGTCGTCGGTGTGTGGCCATTGACACGGTTCTTCGGATTCGCAGTGCGCGAAGGCAACTACACGACGCTTCTGATGTCTACGGGCCTGACGTTCGGCACGATCAGCGCCTTGTTCGGGCTGAACAACGGCTACATTAATCAATACCAATACTCGATCTTGGTGACCGTAGTGATCGGCAGCGCAATCGTGCCGACGATGATTGCCCAGTCTTTCTTCCTGCCGGAGATCGAACTCCCCGTTGCCTTCCAGACGGGTTCGCCCGCGACATTGGACCCGCCCTCCGGCAAGCCTGAGGATGGCCTTGTACCTGCCCCCCCGCCCAAGGAGTCGTGACGTGCCACACCGGTTGTTTCGCAACACCCTGGTCATCCACGACGGCAGCAAACAGGCTAATCGGGCATTCGAGAAAGCTCTGGCTCTGACCCTTTGGGGCGAGTTGGAATTGCACGTCATGTACATGAGCGAATCGCCGCCGCAGTTCGTCGTCAGTGTCGCCGAAGTAAACGACCACAAAGGAAAGACTAAAGCGGCTTATGAGGATCTCTCCGGGGGACTGCGCCGGCAGGCGGCTGGCAGAGAGGTGAGTCTGGAGACGTCTGAAGACCCACTTTCAGTACGGGCACGATGTCGAGACAATTGCATCGTCCATCAGAAATCAACATTTTGACATGGTGGTAGTCGGCATGGTCCGCCGCGTTAAGATTCTCAAGAGGCTCATGGGCGACTGGCTCAGCACCAGCCAGAAATTGGCCCTTTTGGCAGCTTGCACCGTGCTCATGGTCAAATGAAACGAGGTTTACGATGTTCAACAGAATCCTAGCGGCCATCGACGGCTCGCCGGCCAGCGAGAAGGTCTTGGCCGCCGCCGTCGATCTGGCCGGCCACTACCAGGCGGAACTCATTGCCTTGAGCGTTGCCGAAGTGCCGGAGGTCGTGGCGATGGTCGATGAAGTGGACGAGATGCGCCAGAGCGCCGACGACTACTTTCGCAAGATCGGCGAGGCCGCCGTGGAATACGCCAAGAGCCGCGGGGTCAGATTGCGGAACGTTGTGGTGCGCGGCCATGCCGCCAACGAGATCATCCGCTTTGCGGAGGCGGAAGGTGTCAACCTGATCGTCATCGGACGCCAGGGGCACTCGCGTGTGACGCGATTCTTCCTGGGCAGCACGACTGACCGAGTGAGCGAGCACTGCCACTGCACTGTGATGATTGTGAAATAGTTCGGAGGACAAGGGTTTGAGAGAATGGCTGTCGCACCTCGGGACATGGCTCTCGCTCATCGTGACAAGCAAGGTCTTCTTGCTGATGTTGGGCGGGGGCATCGGCACCAACGCGCGCTATTGGCTTGCCCGGTGGCTCAGCGAGGTTTCCTGGGCCAAGGGCTTCCCACTTGGCACGTTCGTCATCAACGTGAGCGGATCGTTCATCCTCGGATTGGCATCCGTCATCATCTTGGAACGGCTGCCACCAGCATACCAAAACTGGTACTTGCTGTTCGGCACGGGGTTCTGCGGCGGCTACACGACCTTTTCCACTTTCGAGTGGGAGACCTTCAAGCTGGTCCGCGACAGCAGTTGGCGGTTTGCCACCATGAACGTCCTTGGCAGCGTTCTGGCAGGGTTTCTCGGGGTCGTCATTGCAGTCGCGATGGCAGGTATCCTCTTCCCAAGGCGATAGGAGCGAGTCTGTGAAGATCGAAGCTGAAGCCAAACTCCTGACCATCTACGTCAACAGCACAGATCATTGGCATGGGCAGCCCTTGTATTCCGCCATTGTCCAACTTTGCAGAGATCGGGGAATTGCCGGGGCCACGGTCACCCGATGCGTGGAGGGCTACGGCGGCAGCGGTCACCTGCACACTTCCCGACTTCTGGAACTGACCGAAAATCTTCCTGTGCGGATTGAGATCGTCGATATTTCGGAACGAATCGAGCCACTGCTCACAGCGTTGGAACCAATGATTGGCGAGGGACTGATGACCGCAGTGGACGTGCGCATTCAGCGATTCCTTCCCGACCCGAAGCAATAGTCCTGCTTGCGGCTGGGTTGCGAAGCGATGGCTCACGTGTTGCTCGCGCGGATCACACCTCAACGGGATTGTCCACGATTACCACGAAACCCCTTGATCTACCACCGTAAGTCGTTAGGTTTGGTCCTGGTCTGCAAGGGTTTGCTGCCCCCGGCAATCTCGCCATAAACCACGAAATCACCAGACCTTTGGAGCCGTTCTCCGGCTAGGGCGGGTCCAAATTCGGGACTAATAGGTTGCTGGGTCAAATCCAGTCGCCCTGACTTTCCTTAGAAAGAAGCCCTTCGGCGAAACGAACCAGATCGAGAATATCCCTGCGGACGGAAGAGTCTGAACCGCGCTACAAATCGGCCGCGTTTTGGCTCCACCTGAAGATCGTCCGGACAACCTCTCCCCGGTGTTTGTCGCTCCCCCCCAGTTTGTGGAACGGCATGACCCTGCCCAAGCCTGTCAGTATGTCCGCTGCATCAAGTTCTGCCGCACACCCCAGCATGGCAGTTGGCTAGTCGAAAACCAGTAAGGAACTCCGCCGGCTGGTCGCGCGTCGGTACTCTGCCGGCGTTTGCTGGGTTGTTCTCCGGAGGACGCGATACATAGTCTCGACGTGAGGGAAACCCGCCAGGTGGGCGACTTGTTTCAGGGGGAAATCGGTGGTGGCCAGCAGTTCTCGGGCACGCTGCACTTGGACCCGTACGATTTCCGCCCGCGGAGTGCGTCCCAAATGCCTCAGGAACTGCCGGTCCAGCGTGGCGCGTGAGACCTTCACGTGGCGAAGGACTTCTTCCATTTTCAGTCCTCGGCAGGCGTGCGTACGGATGTAGCGAACGGCGTCGGCGATCTCAGGATCGGCGAAAGCGAGGACCTCGGTCGAGCGGCGGGGCACCACCCCGGCAGGCTTGACCACAACCCAGCGTGGCGACTGTTGTTGACGCTGGACCATTCCGTGCAAGAGAGCCGCCGCCTCGTAGCCGACTTGGTATGCGTTCGGATCGACGCTTGACAGCGAGGGGGTCGCCAGGTCGCAGCGGACTTCGTCGTTGTCGATGCCTATGACGCCGAGAGAGTCTGGGACGTCAATTCCATGCTCGGCACAGACGTTCAAGACTTGTTGGGCCCGCATGTCGTTGCACGCCAGAAGGCCTGCCGGTTTGGGCAGCCGGGAAAGCCACGCGGCCAGTGAGTGGGCATGACGTTGGGCCGCCGCCTCGCTCTTTGCAAGGCCCGCAGGCTTTCCACTGGACGGAGGAATGTAGAGGTGCGGGGTCAAACCCCACACGGTCACATATTCCGCAAATAGCCGGGCCCTCTCGCGGGAGAACACCGTATCCGGGAAACCCGTGTAGGCCAAATGCTGAAAACCACACTCCCGGAGATGGTCGACGGCGAGCCGGACGATCGCCTGATGATCCACGACGATCCCCGAGGTGTCTGGCGAGAGGTGTTGCTCGTAGACGTTCACCACCGGCACGCGCAGGCGGCGGAGTTGGCGAGCCAACTGGGTACTGGCCACGCGCGCAATGATCCCGTCCGGCTTCCAATCTTTCAGTCCACGGGGGGCCGGATCGTCGAACGCCCGTTCCTCGTGAAGGAAGGTCCAGGGGCCATGGGTCTTCGCATACGCGGCGATTCCTTGGAGCACCCTCCGCCCGAAACTGTGCGACGACTCGACGAGCAAAGCCACGCGCAACTGTTTTCGCATACGGTCGCGTCCCACCGGGGGATGAGGAGCCGCGTCAAAAGACATGACGACTATAATCAATATTCTCGCCGTTCTACCGCCCCTCGTCAACCGATATACTGCATTCCAGCGATTGTCGGAATCGCGAGACTCTACCGGAGAGATCACGCATGAACGGCTTTGAACGTGTCACGGCGATGCTCGAGGGCGACCCGGTCGATCGGTTGCCGCGAATGCCGATTACCATGATGTTTGCGGCCGATCAGCTTGGTGTGTCCTATGGGCAATATGCCAGGGATTACCGAACGCTGGTCGATGCACAACTGCTGACGGCCGAGCGGTTTGGCTTTGACTACGTCTCGGTTATTTCCGATCCCGCCCGGGAGGCGGCCGACTGCGGGGCTCGGATCCAGTACTTTGACGATCAGCCTCCGGCGATTGACGAGACGGCGGCGCTGCTGGCCGACAAGCAGACCCTGGCCGGGCTGCCAATGCCGGACCCTTGCGGCGGCGGCCGGATGTATGATCGCGTGCAGGCCGCGGCTCGGTTCCGCGAGAAGGTCAAAGGAGAACTGGCCATTGAAGGCTGGGTCGAAGGGCCTTGTGCCGAGGCGGCCGATCTGCGCGGCATCAACCAGTTGATGCTCGACTTCTTCGACGATCCGTCGTTCGTGCACGACTTGTTCGAATTCGCCGTAGCACTGGGGCTGCGGTTTGCCAAGGCCCAAGTTGACGCGGGGGTTGATTTCATCGGCGTCGGTGATGCGGCCGCCTCGCTGGTTGGCCCGCAGATCTACGAAGAATTTGTGTTTCCCTACGAGCAGCGGTTGGTGGACGGGCTCCACGCGATGGGGACGAAGGTTCGCTTGCACATCTGCGGGAACACCACCCGGATTCTTTCCGGGATGGGCAAGCTCGGCTGTGACCTGGTCGACCTGGACTCGAAGGTTTCCCTCCAAAAGGCCCGCGAAGTCATGGGGCCCACCCAGGTCTTGGCTGGCAATATCGATCCAGTGAAGACGCTGCGCAACGGCACGCCGGATACGGTGGCTGCGGCAATTGCCCAGTGCTACGCTGAGGCAGGTCCTCGCTATGTCATCGCCGCCGGCTGCGAAGTCCCCCGCGACACGCCCCCGGAAAACGTCCGTGCGATGGCAATCGACTTGACTCGGAGGTGACCAGCCGCCCCGTCGAACAGGGAGGACGCAAAAGCCGCATGGATTGCGCAAACACTACGTTGATCGGCGCACCAAATCGCTGCAACATGAGGGAGAGAGACCACTAGCACGCGCCTTGCGACAGGAGGAAGGCCTATGCCCCGTTTTAGAGAACTCTACGACGCCATCTTGACCGGCGATGCGAAGAAGGCGGAGTCTGTCGTCCGCGAGGCCTTAACCGCGGGGGCGAATCCGGGAGACCTGATCACCGAGTCGATGATTCCGGCCATGGACGAAGTCGGCAAGCGATTCGAGTGTAATGAGTACTTTGTGCCCGAGCTATTGATTGCCGCCCGGGCGATGAAGACCGCGCTGGGGTTGATCACGCCGCATCTTTTGGAGCGGGGCGTGGAACGTGCGGGGCGGGTGGTGATTGGGACCGTTCAGGGGGATTTGCACGACATCGGCAAGAACCTCGTCGCCTCGATGCTCGAAGGGGGCGGCTTTGAGGTCATCGATCTGGGCGTGGATGTGCCGCCGGAAAAGTTCGTTCAGGCGGTCGGGCAGAAAGAGGGCTCGATCCTCGCCCTTTCGGCCCTTCTGACCACCACCATGACCACGATGAAGACGGTCATCGACGCCCTGGTAAAAGCCGGGCTGCGCGACAAGACCAAGATCATCGTCGGCGGCGCGCCGGTCACCCAACAATTCGCCGAGGAAATCGGGGCGGATGGATACAGTGATAACGCGAGCACAGCCGTGGCGCTGGCCCGCAAGTTGGTGCATGCGGCGACCTGAGTGGGAACCGGTCGAATAAGGTTGGACGGGGGACACGATGACGGGAAAAGAGCGGATTCAACGGGCGTTTCGTGGGGACGTGGTTGATCGAACGCCGTGGGTGCCCTTTGTCGGCTGCCATGGCGGAGCGATTTTGGGGATCAAGGCCACCGACTACCTGCAATCCACGTCGTATCTTGTGCAAGGCGTCGAGGCGGCCATCGCCCGTTACCAGCCGGACGGCATCCCCGTGGCGTTCGACCTGCAACTCGAGGCGGAGGTGCTCGGCTGCGAACTGGCCTGGGCCGACCAGACACCTCCGGCCGTGCGTAGCCATCCGCTCAGCCGGGGGCACAAGCTCGAAGAGCTGCAAGTTCCCACGCCGGAGTGTGGACGCATTAAGACCGTTTTGGCCGCAGCCTGGGAGTTGGCACAGCGCCATCCGGAGGTCGCAATCTACGGCCTCTTCACCGGGCCGTTTACGCTGGCGTTGCACCTGTTGGGCACCGACATCTTCATGAAGATGTTCGACGCGCCGGACGAGGTAGCGCGTGTGATGGCGTTTTGCCGCGATGTGTGCCTGGCGATGTCGGACTACTACTTGGACGCCGGCTGTTCCGTTGTGGCGATGGTCGACCCGATGACCAGCCAGATCGGCCCCGATCAATTCCGCCAGTTCGTCAGCCCCTATGCCGTGCCGGTTTTCGATCACGTGCGGCGGCGCGGCGGGCTGAGTTCCTTCTTCGTCTGCGGCCATGCCCAGCGCAACGTCGAGGCGATGTGCGAATGCCGGCCCGACAATATCTCGGTTGATGAGAATATTCCGCTGGAATACGTGCGCGATGAGTGCTTGCCGAGGGGGATCAGTTTTGGGGGCAACCTGCAGTTGACCTCCGTGCTCCTGTTGGGCACACCCCTCGACGCGCAGCGCAACGCGATTGCTTGCCTGGAGATTGGGGGCTTGCGTGGCTTCGTGCTGGCTCCCGGGTGTGACCTGCCCTATGCCACCCCCCCAAAAAACCTGGAGGCGGTGGCTCAGGTGGTGCACAATTCGTACCAGCGCGAGGTGGTCAAGGCGATTGCCATCGAACCATCCGACGACGACCGGCTCGACATGCGCGAGTACGGCCAAGCCGACAAGGTGATTGTGGACATTATCACCCTCGACTCGGAGGCCTGTGCACCGTGCCAGTATATGGTCGACGCCGTGCAGAAAGTGGCGCCGGAATTTGAGGGGATCGTCGTGTGGCGGGAACACAAGATCAAGTCGCGCGAATCGTTGATCTTCATGACCTCGCTGATGGTCCGCAACGTGCCCACGATCTGCATCGACGGGAAGATCGCGTTCGTCTCGCAGATTCCGCCCCGCGATCAGTTGATCGCCGCCATTCAGAAGCGGATCAACGAGAAGTTCCGGATGACGATCGCCCGACGTCGTGCGTCGCTTTACGTCTTGGGCGACGGCGGCGCGGCTTGCGCTGAGGTCAAGACGCAGTGTGAGAAGGCAATCGCCGAGTTGGGATCCGAAGCCCAGGTTCACATCGTCACCGATCCCCAACTCATCGCCTCTTATGGCGTTACGCCCGTCGAGACCCCGGCCGTAGTGATGGCCCGCTACCAGTTGAAAACCACCCGGCGGCTTCCCGAGGTTTCGGTCATCAAGGAGTGGCTCAAGGAAGTCCAGTGACCATCGCCGACTCACGCGCCCCCCGGAAACTCCCATGCCCATTCCTGCCATTCTGCTTACCGGCCACTTGAACTCAGGGAAGACTGCGCTCCTCAGCCATCTGCTTGCGCCTGCTGATTGGAGCGAGCGGAGGCTGGTTGTCGTCATCAACGAATGAGGAACATTGGTAGTCATTGGTTCTCCGTTGTTCTGAAACAGGATTTAGCCTACCCGGGGTTGCCGTGGATTGCCAGGGACGTTTTTGGGCCAGACTGCCTCGCCGGGTTTTCGTTTCCCCGCCGGATGCCCTGTTGCGTGGTTTTCGTCAACACGTTGGGTTTTTGGTTTGGGCAAGTTCGCTGCAAGGGGGTGTGAACGGAACACGGAGGACCGGTCTGGTGCGGTTTGGATGCAATCGGGAATCGTTGCGAAGGTTTCATGATCGCTCTGGGAGGATGGTTGGGAACCTATCTGGTGAACGGGTGTTTCACCATCGCTGAGCATAGCGGCCGGAAGGGCGAATGGCGAGGGGCGTTTTTGGCCACGTCAAGGAAGGGAAGGAAGCGAAAGGAACCGCAAAGACGCCGAGATCGCAAACGGGAGAGAAGCAAGCACGCAATGGATTAAATTTACGTGCGTTGGTGTATCCTCGCGGTTGAACACTTGAGTCTCTGCGGCCTTGTCCGAAAGAACCCAAGTGGGACGCTTAGGCTACCGTGATCACCGCCGCGCTTGCATCCGGTTGCGGTATTGGCGGGGGCTGAGCTGGAGGTCGGATTTGAAGACGGCGGCCAGGTATTCGCGGGAGCCAAAGCCGGCTAAGCGGGCGACGTCGGGGACGGGCAGATCGGTCTCGGCCAAGAGACGCTTTGCGCGGGCCAGACGCACGCGGCGGATTTCGGCGGCTGGGCCGCGGCCGAGCACTTCGCGGAAACGACGTTCCAGCCAACGACGGGAGACGGGCACCTCGCGCAGGACGTCGTGGACCTGGATCGGATCGGTGGCGTGGCTGCGGATATAGGCCAGGGCGCGGGCCAAGTCGGGATCCTCGACGGCCAGGGTGTCGGTCGATTGGCGCGTGACCACGCCGGTCGGCTTCAAAAGCAGCGGGGCCTTGGGGGGCGGTTCACCCTGCATCAGACGCTCCAAAAGTTGGGCCGCTTCAAAGCCGATCCGTTCGGAGGTCAACTCGATGCCGGAGAGCGAAGGGGTGCAGGCATCGCAGAGCAGTTCGTCATTGTCGGCGGCTAACACGGCCACCTGTTCGGGAACCAAGAGGCCTTCACGCCGGCTGGCGTGGATCAGTTCACGACCCAGTTCCGTCGTCCAGGCGACAATTGCGACCGGCTTGGCCAGGGTGCGGAGCCAACGAGAGAGCCCCCGCTGGCGCGTGATCCAAGCCGTTCGAGCCCCGGCACCCGAGTCGAACGTTGTGCCGTAAAACGGGCAGTCGTGGCAAACCCGAGAAACTGCGTGGGCAAAGCCGTGGTAGTGCCGATCCACATAGCCGCGGTGGGCCAAGCCGTAGTAGGCGAAGTGGATGAAGCCGCGATCGAGGAGGTGTTCGGCGGCCATGCGCCCGGCCGCTTCGAGATCGGTGGCCACGCGGGGAAACTCGACCCCCGGCAGTTCGATAGCCGAGATATTGACCACGGGAACGCCGGCGGCGCGGACTCGTCGCGCGGCGGCCGGAGTGCCGATGCGAGCGATGATTCCGTCGCCGCGCCAGCCCGGCGGCAGCCAGAGGGGTGTGTCTTGGCCGCCCGACTTGATCCACAAGTGCCACGGGCCGTGCTGACTGTAGTTGACAATCCCACGCACCAGCCGGCGGCCCCAGCCGGTCGCCGTATCGACCAGGACGGCCACATTCCGCGTGCGGTTGTCGCGTGCGGTCTTTTGGGGTGATTTGGAGGGGTGGTTGGATTTTGCCACGGTGCTGACTCTCAAACGTTCTCACGCCACACGACCGTTTCCGAAAGCCCCGAATCTCTCTTGTCTATCCTAGCATCCCTCGCCCCCTGTCGCAAACTCTTACCTTATTTGCGCAGTCGCAGATTGACGCTGTCTGACGGGGGATGCGAGAATTGAAAGACAACCAGTGGGGCCTGCCGGGCAAGCCAGGCGGTCTTGCGGCGCCACGGTCCCGTTCCCCCAACTCACCGGAGGACGCCATGAGTGTCTCGCGTCGTCATTTTCTGCGTACTGCTGCTGTCGTGGGCGGCTCGGTTTTGGCCCTCCAGCGTGGGGCCCATGCGGCCGGTAGTGATATCCTGAAGGTCGGTCTGATCGGCTGCGGTAGCCGTGGGGCGGGGGCTGCGTCGAACGCCATCAACGCCGATCCAGGCGTGCGTCTGGTGGCCTTGGCCGACGCGTTTGGCGACCGGCTCGAACAGACGCTCAAGCTCCTCAAGCAACGACATCCGGACGAAGTCCAGGTCGATCCGGCGCGTTGTTTCGTGGGGTTCGATGCCTACAAGGAGTTGATTGCCAGCGGGGTGGATGTGGTTCTTCTGGCCGCGCCGCCCCATTTCCGCCCCTTGCATCTGGCCGCGGCAATCGCGGCGAACAAGCATGTGTTCGCCGAGAAGCCGGTGGGCGTCGATGCAACCGGCGTGCGGAGCGTTCTGGCGACCTGTGAGCTGGCCAAGAAGAAGAACCTTTGCGTGGTGTCGGGCCTCTGCTGGCGCTACGACACGGTGATCCGCGAGACGATGAAGCGGATTCACGACGGCGCAATCGGCGACATCGTGGCCCTGCAGACCACGCGGAATCTGGGCTACCTCTGGCAACGCCCACGCCAGCCGGAGTGGACGGAAATGGAATTCCAGATGCGCAACTGGTACTACTTTACTTGGCTCTCCGGCGACCACAACGTGGAACAGCAGATCCATGGGATCGACAAGTGCTCCTGGGCGATGAACGACAAGCCGCCGCTGAGGGCCTGGGCCGTCAGCGGGCGTCAGGTGCGCATCGAGCCGAAGTGGGGCGACATCTACGATCATCACGCGGTGGTCTACGAATACGACAACGGCGCGCGGATGTACGCCCTGGCCCGGCAGCAGCCCGGCTGCTTCAACGACTACTCGGAAGTGCTCCTGGGGACCAAAGGCCGCTGCGATTTGCAGAAAGGGCGAATCGAAGGGGAGACCAACTGGGTCCACGGCCAGCAGGCCGGCGACCTCTCGTCGTACTCGGCACGAAAATCACGCGAAGGCGCGTTGCGTCCCATGCACCAGGTCGAGCAGGACGAATTGTTTGCCGCGATCCGTGCGGGCAAGACGATCAACAACGGCGAGTACATGTGCCAGAGCACGCTCATGGCGATTCTGGGACGCATGGCCGGTTATACGGGCCAGTTGATTACTTGGGAACAGATGAAAGAATCGAAGCAGGACCTGTCGCCGCAGCGGTATGCGTTCGATGCGACCCCGCCGACCGTGCCCGGGGCCGACGGGAAGTATCCCGTGGCCATGCCGGGCGTGACGAAGTTCGTGTGATTGGTCGGAGGGCAGATTGCGGAGGGTGGCGCGGGCGTCGGGCCTGCGCGGAGCATTGCAGGCGAAACGCGTGCGTTGCGGAGCAACGCGGCCAGACGCCGAGCTGGTGCGATTCACCAACGATGAAGAAGCCAACGACGCCTTCGGGAAGAATACCGTTCCGGTTGATCGCGTTGACTTGTCCACTCCACTGAAACGCAAGGGAGTCGCGATGATGACGGGAAGAATGACACGTCGGAGGATGTTGGCCGGCACGACGGCCGGGTGGTGTTTGGCACCGGGGCTGCGCCGGCTGTTGGCCGCGGAAATGCGGACATACCGCATCGGTGCTTGCGACTGGTCGCTGGACAAGCGGCAGAAGATCGAGGCGTTGGACGTCGCCGCCGAGATCGGCCTGGACGGCGTGGAAGTCAGCTTCGGGCACGGCCCGGAGAACAATCTGCGCAGCGCCGAGGTCCGGCAGCGATACTTGACCGAGGCGAAGCGGCGGAATCTGGAGATCTGTTCGCTGGCCATGGGCGAGCTCAACCAAGTGCCGTATGCCTCCGATCCCCAGGCGGAATTGTGGGTGACCGAAGTGATCGACGTGATGGTTTCCCTCGGTGTACGCGTGGTTCTGCTCCCCTTCTTTGCACGCGGCGAGATCAAGGGGGATGACGCCCTCCAAGCCGCCGTGATCGAGAAGCTCAAGAAGGTCGCGCCGAAGGCGGAAAAGGCGGGGGTCGTACTGGGGCTGGAGACCTCGCTGAACGCCGAGGAGCACATGCGGATCCTGGATGCCGTGGGCTCGCCGGCCGTGAAGGTTTATTACGACGTGTCGAACATGCTCCGGCGAGGGAACGACATCTATCGCGAGATTCCCCAGTTGGGCTCGCGAATCTGCCGGATCCACATGAAGGAGCCCGACGGTCTGTTGGGAAAAGGGGCGGTAGACTTCGTACGCGTGCATAAAGCAATCGAGGCGATCGACTATCACGATTGGCTGGTGATCGAATCGGCGCGGGTGAAGGGACGTAGCGTAGTGGACTGCTACCGCGAGAACCTCGCCTTTTTGCGTACGCTGTTTCCCGCGGGGAAAGGAGGCCCTGCGTGAGTTGGACGTTGCTCTACGTGGTGCTGAGCACGATGATGTTTCTGGAGTTCGCCGTGCGCGGCACCTGGGCGCCCGTGCTCTCGGCCCGGCTCCTGGGACCACTGGGGATGAGCGGCAAGCAGGTGGGCTGGATCTACGGGCTTGTGCCGCTGGCGACGATTGTGGCTCCGTTGGCCGTGGGGGCGCTGGTCGACCGGTACCTGGCCACGGAATGGGTCTTGGCCGGTGCGCATCTGGTAAGCGGTCTGGCTCTGATCGTGGCCACGTGGATTCATCGTTTCCCGCGTTTGCTGGGGGTGATGGCGATTCATGCGCTTTGTTTCGCCCCGACGGTGGCGCTGGTCAACTCGCTGGCTTTTACCCATCTGGAGCACCCGGAGACCGAGTTTTTCTGGGTTCGCGTGTGGGGGTCGATCGGCTGGGTGTTGGCCGGCTGGGCCTTGGCCGTGTGGCGTCGTTCGGGCGGCGGGATGGAGCGGGGGAGCGATGCGTTGCTCTTGGCCGGCCTCCTTTCGCTGGCCATGGCCGCCTTCTGTGCGTTTTGCCTGCCCCATACGCCTCCGTCGGCCGGACGTCCGCCCTGGACCGAAGGGCTGGAGATGCTCAAGGACCCGAAGGTGTTGATCTTCCTGCTCATCTCGTTCGTGGCCACGACGCAGCTTCAGTTCTATTACATGGGCACGTCGCGGTATTTGGAGGACCTGGGGTTCCGCACGTCGTCGATCCCAGCGATTATGACCGTGGCCCAACTGGCGGAGATCGTGGCCATGGCTCAGGTGCTCCCCTTCGTGTTGCCGAGGCTGGGCTACCAAGCCACGTTGACGATCGGCGTCGGGCTTTGGGTGCTGATGTACGCGGTCTATCTGGCCGGCCATCCGCGATGGCTCGTGGTGGCTTCGATGGGGTTGCACGGATTCGCCTTTGCGTTCTTCCTCGACGCGGCGGTGATCTATGTGAATGCCATTGCGCCCAGCGAGCTGCGTGGCTCGGCCCAGTCGCTCTACGCAGTGGTCACCTTGGGCCTGGGGCTCTTTGCGGGGACCCAGTTCACCGGCTGGGTGCTCGATCGATTGCGACGGGAGACCGGATATGCTTGGCGCGCGATCTTCACGATCCCGTGCGCCGTGCTGGCGCTCTGTACCTTGGCGTTCATTCTGTTTTTCGAAGACTAACCTTTGGCCACACGGGCGTAGAGACTGACCGATGATAGAAATTGGCATCGTAGGTTGCGGGCGGATCATGGCGGCGCACTTGCGCGGCTATCGGCTCTTGCGCGAAGCGGGCGTCAACGACTTTCGCATCACGGCCCTTTGTTCGTTGTGGGAAGATGAAGCCCGAATGTACGTGCGCCGGGGAGAAGGGCCGCCCCAGCGCGAGGCCGTGAGCCAGTTTGCCGGCGATCCGCTGGCCGTGGCCGATGAATACCTGTCGGACTTTCAAGACGACGTGGACGTCCAGGTCTACACGGATTTCCACAAGATGATGGCCGAGGCGCCGATCACGGCGGTCAACGATTATACGAGCCATGCGCTGCACCATCAGGTGGCCGAGGCCGCGTTAGAAGCCGGCAAGGATCTGTTGACCGAGAAGCCGATGGCGGTCACCGTGCGCGCGGCCCGGCGGATGTGCGAACTGGCCGATGCCAAGAAGCGGGTTCTGGGCGTGTTCCAGAGCGGCCGCTACATGCCCCGGACCCGGCATTTGCGATGGTTGTTCGACTCCGGCTGTGTGGGTCGCTTGCAAATGGTACTCGTGGGAAGCATTGGCGCACGCTGGGCCCCGGACCGGATCGTGGCCGACACCCCCTGGCGTCACCGGCGCGTGGAGGCGGGCGGAATCTCGCTCGATGTGGGCGTGCACCGCTTCGACATGATCCGCTACCTGGCCGGCGAGATCCAGAATATCCAAGCCCGAACGGCAAGGATCGAGCCGGTCCGCTTCACCCACGACGCCCAAGGACGGGAAACGCAACGCGTCGAGTGCGACGCTGAGGACACGGTCTATGCCTCGTTCGAAACCGACGCAGCGGTGACCGGCGAACTGATGGCCAGTTGGGCCGGACGTGGCGGGGCAACCCTGCTTGGCGCCGGCGACGTCTTCTATGCGTCCGGCGGGCGCGTGTCGGGCGACGAGGTGACATTCGAGGACGGCCGGACGGCCACCTTAGCCACGCTGTACGAGCAGGGCTGTCCGCCCGCACGCAAGGCGAAGGATTTTCCGTTGGGACTGACCGACACGTTCGCCCTGGCCCAGTATGAATGGCTTCAGGCCGTGCGCGAGCGCCGGCCGCCGGAGACGAGCGGACGCGATGCCTTGTCAAACCTGGCCTGCGCGTTCACGGTGCTCGAATCGGCCCAGGCCGGACGGCGCGTCGAGGTTCACGAGGTGCTCTCCGGTCAGGTCTGCGAGTACCAACGCGAATTGGACGAACACTATGGTATCAAGTGAGGCAATCATGACGAAGAAATATCGCATCGGTATCGCGGGGCTGACACACGATCATGTATGGGGGAATGTGGACTTTCTGGCCACGCTGAAAAACGCCCAATTAGCGGCCGTCGCCGACCCCCACCAGGAATTGCAGGATCGGGTGACCAAGGAGTACGGCTGCGCGGCCTATGCCGACTATCGGGAGATGATCGAGCGCGAGTCGCTCGACGTGGTGGGCGTTTTCTCGGACAACGCCGCGGGGCCGGAGGTGGCCGTGTTTGCCGCAGGGCATGGGTGTCATGTGCTGGTCGAAAAGCCGATGGCCACGACGTACGCTGCGGCCGAACAGATGATCGCCGCGGCCCAGGCGGCCGGCGTGCGACTGATGGTCAACTGGCCGGTCGTGTGGCGGCCCCAGGTTCAAGCGGCGTTGGATCTGGCCAGCCGGTCGGATTTTGGTCCAATCTGGCAAGTGACCCATCGTGCAGGACACGGCGGGCCAGAGGTGGAGTGCTCGAAGTACTTCCGCGAGTGGATCTTGGATCCGAAACGCAACGGGGGCGGCGCGCTGGTGGATCTTTGCGTCTATGGGATCAACCTGGCCCAGGTGATTCTGGGACGCCCGGAACGGGTCATGGCCACGGTCAGCCACTGGTACGATCCGCCGCTGGAGGTGGAAGATAACGCCATCGTGGTGATGAACTATCCCCGGGCGATGGCCACGGCGGAAGGCGCCTGGGGGCAAGTCGGCCAGCCGACGACCGGATACCTCGCCACGATCTGGGGAACACGCGGCGCGGTGACGTTCGGCCCCGGGCGCGGCGGACGGCTGTGGGTCACCACGGGGGATAAGCCGGAGAACGTCGAGGTGATGCCCCCCGCGCCCGAGCCGCACATGGCCAATGGGTTTGCCCATTTCCTTTGGGCGTTGGAGACGGGCAGCGAATTGTATCCGCTCTGCCGGCCGGCCGTCTGCTGCCAGACGCAAGAGGTGCTCGATGCGGCGATTCGTTCGGCCCAGGAAGGCATCAGTGTTGCGTTGCCGGCGCGGAAGTCGGACACGCCGTGCCTGGCCGACTGTCGCCGAAGCTAACGCAGCGTGGAGAAATCTTGTGACGAGCGGCGTGATTACCCATATCCAGCGTTTTTCGGTTCACGATGGGCCGGGGATTCGCACCACCGTGTTCTTGAAGGGCTGCCAGATGCATTGCCCTTGGTGCCACAATCCCGAGACCTATCGCCGGCAGCCGGAGATTCAGGTGTTTCCCGGGCGTTGTATCGGCTGCAAGGTTTGCGCCGAAGTGTGCCCGCGGGGAGCCCACGCGTTCACTGCCGCGGGACACGTCTACGATCGTCAACGGTGCGTGGCGTGTGGGAAGTGTGTCGAGACATGTTACGCCAAGTCGCTGGTGTTGGTCGGTCAGACGCGCACGGCCGAGGAAGTTGTGGCTGAGGTGTTGGCCGACCGGCCGTTTTATGAGCCGGTCGGCGGGGTAACCGTCTCCGGCGGGGAGCCGTTGGTGCAGGCGGAGTTTACCCGGGCAATCCTGGAGCTTTGCCGGCAGGAGGGAATCCATACGGCCGTGGAAACGAACCTTGCCTGGCCATGGAAGGTTGTCGCTCCGCTGGTGCCGGTGGTTGACCTGTTCCTGGTTGACGTCAAATTGATGGATGAGGCGGACCATCGGACATGGACGGGGATGTCGAACGTCCAGACGCTGGAGAATCTTCGGCAGCTCGATGCCTTGGGCAAAGCACTGGTGATCCGCACGCCGGTGATTGGGGGCGTGAACGACCGGGCGGAGCAGATCGAGGCCATCGCCGAGTTTTTGGCGACGCTCGACCAGGTGCAGCAGTATGATCTGTTGCCGTATCACCCGCTGGGGCTCGGCAAATATGACGCGTTGGGCCTCGCCAGACCACGGCCCGAATTTCACACCCCTACGGCGGCCGCGTTGGAGGCCTTGGCTACCCGGGCTGCACGGCCCGGCTTTGTGGTCAAGGTGGCCGGCGCGACGCTGGTCAAGCAACCCGCTTCTTCTTGATTACGGAACTCTTTGCTATGGCACTTTTTGTGCAAGACGGATTGGATTACGCAACTCGGTTGGAACATCTGCGCAAGCGGAAGGAGGCCCAGACCCAGGAAAAACTTCGTCGGGTGGGCTACATGAACGAGGACGATTACGGGATGGTGTTGCCGCCGCCCGACTTCACGTGGCAGCCCAAGCCGAATCATGCGAACGGCTCGTTCTACGGGCTCCAGGGTTGGGCCGACAACTTCTGCGACTTGATGGAGCACCATCCGGTCTACGTCGATCCGATGGACGCCCTGGCCGGTCGCTATATGGTCCTGTTGAACCGGATGCGGAAGTGTAATTGGCCGCCGGAATACGATTACGTCGAGTTGAAGCCGGACCAGGAGCGTTACGGGATCATTTCGGGCATCGGCAACGATGCCCACTTCGCCCCCGACTATCGGATCGGCCTGGCCCTGGGCTGGGGCGGGCTGTTGGAGAAAGTGCGGCGGTACCGTGCCAAACACGGCCCAGACAAAGCGGAGTTCTTCGAGGCCGAAGAGCGGGTGATCCGGGCCATTCAGGGGTGGATTCGCCGCACGGTCGACGCGATCGAGGCGGCCGAAGCCCGCGAGACCGATCCCGTCCTGCGGGCCAATCTCCGCGAGATGGCCGAGGTGAACCGATGGTTGATCGACGGCGCACCGCGTACGCTGCGCGAGGCCTGCCAGTGGCTTGCCTGGTTCAACATGGCGTCACGAAGCTATAACCGCGACGGCGCCGGCGGGCAGATCGACGAGCTGTTGCGCCCCTATTACGAGCGTGATCGGAGCGAGGGACGGATCGACGACGAGGACACGATCTTCCTGTTGGCCTGTTTCTTGTTGAACGATACGCACTATTATCAGCTCGGCGGTCCGGCCCCCGATGGGCACGATCAGACGAGCCACCTCTCGTTCCTCTTTCTGGAAGCGGGACATCGTCTCCAATCGACCTGCAACCTGACCATCCGCGTGCACGACGGGCTCGATCCACGCCTGTTACGCAAGGGGGTGGAGTATCTCTTGACCGACCGCAAGGGTTGGCCGCGTTTCTCCGGCGACAAGGCCCTCGTGGAAGGCTTCATGCGCAACGGTTACTCGGCCGAGTTGGCCCGGCAGCGCATCGCCGTGGGCTGTAGCTGGATGGCCTTGCCGGGGCTGGAATACACGATGAACGACACGGTCAAGATCAACGTGGCCAAGACGTTCATGGTCGCCTTCGACGAAATGATGGCCGAGGAACCCACTCCCTCGATCCCCGCCCTCTGGCGACGGTTTGAAGAGCATCTGCGCCGGGCCGTTTTGTGCACGGCGCGGGGGATCGACAGGCAATTGGATTACCAGCACTTGAACGAGCCGGAACTGATCTTGAACCTGCTCACGCACGGGCCGATCGAACGAGGGCTCAACGTAACCAACGGCGGCGTAGACCTTTACAACATGTGCGTCGACGGCGCAGGGCTGGCCAACGTGGCCGACTCGCTGGCCGCGCTGGAATACCGCGTGGAACAGCAGCAACGGATCACCTGGCAGGAACTCGCCGAACAGCTTCGCAACAACTACCAAGGCGTCGATGGCGAGCGCGTGCGGCTGATGATGAACACCAGCCCGCATTACGGGGAGGGCAACTCGCGGGGCGATTATTGGGCGCTGGAAGTCTCCCGGCTTTTGACCCGGCTGGTCACCGAGCGGCCCACGCCGGGCGGCCGACGCATGATCCCAGGCTGGTTCTCCTGGGCCGACACGCTGCGGCTGGGCAAACAGGTCGGCGCGATGCCCGACGGACGCCGCGCCGGCGAACCGATCGCCCATGGGGCCAATCCCCGCGCTGGCTTCCGCGACGACGGCGCGGCCACGGCCATGGTCCGGGCGATTGCCGCGATTCAACCGGGCTACGGGAACACGGCCCCCATCCAACTGGAACTTGACCCGGGCATCGCCGAGGCGGACGATGCGGTGGATACGATCACCTGTCTGATCACAACCCATTTCGCGTTGGGGGGAACGCTGTTCAACATCAACATCGTCGACGCCCAACAGGTGCTGGCCGCCCACAAGGACCCGTCGAAGTATCCCGATCTGGTGGTGCGAGTGACCGGCTTCACGGCCTATTTTGCCAATCTCTCGCCCGAGTTTCGCCAGTTGGTGGTCGACCGGCTGGTACGCGGCTGTTAATCGCGGCGCAGCGTCGAACGTCAGAATCGATGGTCTTGCCGGTTGAGCGCTGCGTGAGGGGACTGCCCTCGGGGGCTCGTCGAAGGGGCGGCTTCAATCTGGCCCACGCGGCTTCTATAATCATCTACCCCGGCGCGGGCCTCCAAGCCTGCTAGCATCCGAACGAGGCAGGGAAGGGCTCCCGTTGGGTGCGGGGGAGACCAGGTGACGAGGGACTTCATGCAACTGGCCTTGAGCGAACCCCATGCGACGGCACTCCTCTTGGCGGTGCTCGGCGTGTTGGTGGCTTTGAGTGCGCTCTTGGCCCGGCTGATTGATCGGCTGGGGATCCCGATTGTCCTGCTGTTTTTGGCCTTGGGGATGCTCGGCGGTTCGGAAGGGGTAGGGCGGATTGCGTTCGACGACTATCATCTGGCCGTGCGGGTGGGGACGATTTATCTGGTCGTCATCCTGTTTGACGGTGGGATGAGCACCTCGCTGGGAGCGATTCGCCGGGTACTGGCTCCCGCCACCGTCTTGGCCACCGTCGGCGTGGCCCTCACGGCGGTGCTGGTGGCCGTGTTTGCCCGCGTTTTGGGACTCCCCTGGAGCGAAGCGGCCTTGATCGGAGCGGTAGTCTCCTCGACGGACGCCGCGGCCGTGTTGGCCGTTTTGCGCGGCGGGCGGCTCCATCTGCAACCGCGGGTGGGGCAGACGCTGGAGGTGGAGTCGTGCGTCAACGATCCGATGGCGGTGATCCTCACGATGGCGATGATTCATATCGTCCAGGGCGCCGACCCGTTTTCTTGGGGCTTGTTGGCAGCGGTTCCCTGGCAACTGCTGCTCGGCACGTTCGTCGGGACGGCGCTGGGCTACCTGAGCAGCCTGCTCCTGCGCCACGTGCCTCCGGCCATCGCCGGGCTCTATCCGGCGTTGACGCTTGCGGTGGCCTTTATTTCCTTCGGCGCGGCCACGCTTGCCGGCGGCAGCGGTTTTTTGGCGGTGTTCGTCACGGGGCTCATCTTGGGCAACACGAATCTGCCCTATCGCAGCGCGTTGACGCGGACCCATGAAGTGTTGGCATGGCTTAGCCAGATCGGCATCTTTCTGATGCTGGGCTTGTTGGTCTTTCCGTCGCACCTGGTGCCGGTGGCGGAGGAGGGCTTGGCGTTGGGCCTGTTTCTCACCTTCGTGGCCCGGCCCTTGGCGGTCCTCCTGTGCCTGCTCCCCTTCGGCTTTCGTGTCCGGGAGATCGGCTACATCGGCTGGGTTGGGCTTCGCGGCGCGGTACCGGTGATCCTGGCCTCGTTCCCCCTGCTTGCCCAGGTGCCTGGGGCAGAAGAGATCTTCAACGTAGTCTTTTTCATCGTGGTTCTCAGCACGATCCTTCCCGGCGCCACGATCCGGCCGATCACCCGCTGGCTTCGCCTGGGGGTTCGCGCCAAGCCGACGCCCAGCGCGGTGTTGGAGATCAACTCGGCCTGTCCGCTTGGCGGGGAGATCGTGTCGTTCTTTATCGAGCCCCATCTGGCCGTTTGCGGCGCGCGGCTTTCGGAGATCGAGTTTCCCCTGGAGTCTTCGATTGTGCTGATCGTGCGCGGCGAGGAGCTGGTGGCTGCGCGCGGCAACACGGTCCTGAAGCCGGGCGATCACGTCTATGTCTTTTCCCGGGCTGCCGACTTGCCGTACATCAAGTTGCTGTTTGGCGAGCCGGAGCGGTGAACCAAACGAAAGCGCCCGCAGGCCGAAGCCCACGGGCGCTTTGGGGGAAAACGACGAATTCTTGCCTGCGGCCTTAGCCGTGAGGGTTCTCGGCCGGAGGGGGCGTTTCGCTGGCGGCCGTGGCGCCGACCAGGGCCTGGCCGGCGTAGGTGCCGTCGTCGACAATGCCGTTGAAGAAGAGCTGTTTCTTGCCGCCCACTTCGCGGAGTTCGACGACGATGGTGTCCTTCCCCTGGAACTCGCCCTTGAGCAGTTCTTCGGAGAGCGGGTCCTCGATGTAGTTTTCGATCGACCGACGCAGGGGGCGGGCACCGAAATCGAGGTTGCTGCCGCGTTTGACGATGAATTGCTTGGCCTCGTCGGTGAGGACCAGCTTCAGGTTGCGTTCGGCCAACCGCTCGCGGACCTTCTTGAGTTCCAGTTCGACCACCTCGCCGAGATCTTTTTCGGTGAGGTGGCGGAAGACAATGATGTCGTCCACGCGGTTGAGGAACTCGGGGCGGAAGACCTTTTCGATCTGTTCCTGCACCCGGCTCTTCATACTCTCGTAGCTGGCGTCATCGTCCGGCTTTTGGAAGCCGAAGGCCGACTCGTTCTTGATCGCCTCGGCCCCGGCGGTCGTGGTCATGATCAGGTTCGTGTTGCGGAAGTCGAGGG
>CAZLDQ010000063.1:0-26978 GCA_964558295.1 uncultured Planctomycetaceae bacterium
CCCGCTGTAAACTCAAATCGGTCTATCCCAAAATCAAGCTGTGACAAAGCACTAGCAGGCGCTCAACGATTCGGGGGCGACGGTATGCCTTCTTCATCATGGCTTGATCCGTTGGTTACGGTGATCCAGTGATCTGGTTGGCCGGCTTTGTGGGCGTTGACCCAGCGGGCCATGTAGGCGTTTAGACCGGCATGCCATTCCCAGGGGTTCGTGGAAGCCATGCGGTGGCGTTCGTCCTCGGTGAGGGTTTTGCTTTGCGAGGCGTTGGCCTTGGCGTGGGCCATGTACTCGCGCAGTTCTCCCGTGGACCAGGCAAGCGCCAGATAGAGCCAGGCGGGATAGAGACAGATGGCGTATTTGTCGGCAACGCAGAGGCGGGAAAACGGGTGGCCGTGCTTCTTGGCGTAGTGCCGCGAGTGGAAGAGGCAAAACTGGCCCCAAGGACCAATCCAATGGTCTTGGTGGGTCGTGCTTAGTTTGGCGTGGGAATAGTGCAACCGCGGCGGATCGTCCAACAAGTGGCTCGCTAGGCGTGCGCCCAACTCCGGGTGGCGTTCCCCTTCGGGGCCGTCCATGTTGGGCTTTCCCCAGTAGCCCCAATCGTGGACCAGAATGCAAATCCACAAGGCGGGATGCCACGGGAAACCATACAGACGCCACCAGGCCCACGCGACAAACAGCGGGTGCAAAACAAACTGATGGACTCCGAAAAGCAGACTCTTGGTTCCGACGGTCACTGCGCACGGCTCCGGGTGTGTGATCGAAAAAAACCGGGGCCTGGGCCAACGTGGCCCGTTCGATGGAATCGGGCCCCGGGGATACCTTGACGATTGGTCAACCGACAATCGGCGTTTTCAGCCACTCGGCGTCGAGCAGTTCGGCTTTCAGTTCGGCGATCGTCGGCATGTCGCTAGCTCCGTGGTGGATGGTGGATGGTGGATGGTGGATGGTTAATCGGCGACGGGGCCTTCCAAATCTCGGACCGTTTCGGAATCCTCGCCCTCGTAGTCGAGGTGATCCTCTTCGTCGATCTCGTAGGGCCGCTTCGGGGATTCAAGGAAGCCGGGCAACAGTAGCACTGACGGCCAGCGGCTGTGGTCGCATGCTTGACGCTCTTGCACATCGAGCAAGGCGGGATGCTCAGCGGGACGTTACGGCTTGGCTTTGCCATGGTTCTCGCCTCCTTGCGATGGGCTGAGTTCGTCGCGGAGAATCCGCACAGAACGGGGAGCATTGACGGCCAAGCGAACACGATCGCCCTCAACGTCGACCACTTTGACGTGGATATCGTCGCCGATCGTGATGCCTTCCCCTGGCTGCCGTGAAAGTGCAAGCGACATAGGAAGTCCCTTTCTCAAATAGGAGCCGGCTTGGCTTCCAGCGGCCGGCCCTGGTCCTTTGATCCGGCGTCCTCGCCGGTCCATCCCCGGCCACTTCATGCGGTCGGGACCATCGTGGGATCATCGTGGAAACAAAAAGGGCCTGGCTCCGCGGGGTATGCAGTGGGCGGAGCAGAACCAGGCCCAAAAGGTCGATAATGAAAGTCGTGGGTGGCGATGAAGTGGAGCACCACGAGACGGCGTGTTTGGCCAACTCCTAAAAGAGGCTTACGCCACCAGGTGGTCCAGGCGTTGCAATCCGTGGGTCGACGTAGTGCGCGACGGTCGTATCGGCGGAAGCATGGCCGGCCAACAGCCTGGCATACTCGGGACTGATGGTCCAGGCGTGTTTAACAGCCGTACATCGGCCGCGGTGAAAGTAGCCGCTGTGACCACCCGCTGGCACTCCAGCCAACTTGCAGATTTTGGCGAAGTGTCTTTTGAGCGTTAACAGGTTTGCCTGCCATGGAAGCAGCATCGGCCTGTCCGGGTCCCAGATTGCCTGGATGGCTTCGATGGTACGTGGCGACAGCATGAAGAATTGCTCGGCCTTCTGTTTCTGCTTCGATGCACGCACTACCAGAAATCCACGCTGCAGATCGACATCGGCCGTTCTGATCGACATCGCGGCGCCGATTCGTAAGGCCGTGTTCAGAATGAGCAGGATGAGCGTCGGCCAGAACTTGGATGCAGGAAGGCCGCAGACGTGGCCGGGTTGCTGTGATGCGGCCCGCAACAGGGCCTCTACTTGGTCTTTGGTCCAGGCGGTCGGCAACTTCTTCTCCTCGGGAAGCTTCCGCAGACGCTTGAACCACTTTGCTTGGGTTAGTCTGTGCCTTTTGGCCTCCCGCAACAACGCAAGTAAGTAGGCTCGATATTTGTTGCAGGTGGCCGGAAAGTGGTTCCTCAAAGCGTCGCGAAGGAAGTTGGCCGCCGTCGGAAGATCGATTTGCGCAATGTCGACGGGCCCCATCACCCCGTCCCACTTGGTCACGAAGGAACGCATGTCGGCAATTGTGGACTGCGCTCGCCCCAGAAGCACGACTGGCACATAGGTTCTTTCGAAAAACTCTCCGATGGTGATGGCCGATCGTATCATGCTGCTGGTCTGCTCCGTTGCAATAGCTATCCTCTAGATAGCTTATGTGGGGTAGGCCGCAAACTGAGGCAAGCGAGTACAGATAGACAAAATGGGCCATCGTGGCGTGGCGCATCGTGCATGCGTCGTGCTACAGGGGCCAGCACCACCCGTAGTGGATCACAAGCCTTGTGACCTAAGAGGCGCTGGTGTCATTTAACGCCAGCGATTGTAACGCATGCGTAACAAGCATCAAGAGGAGCCAAAGGCCTTTCTTGAACCGTCGAAATCAAAGAGCTTAGCTTGTCACGTGTTGGCCGTCTGCAACTTGCCGTAGGGTGTCTGTCGTCACACCAAGAATATCGGCAAGAGAATAAAGCAGATCAGCTTTGGGAATATAGACCCCAGTTTCGATCCTCGCTAGATGAACTCGCGACACTCCAACCATGTCAGCAAGTTGTTCCTGGGAAAGGCCCTTGGCCTTGCGCAGGCGTGAAACATTGCACGCCAAGCTACGCTTCAACGGTTCGGCGGATAACATCAGTTCCATGCCTCCATTGTAACGTTGGCGTAACGATTCGAAAAGCAGGCGGGAGGCGTGTTAAATGACACCAGCTGGTGCTTGCCCACCCTCACGGGCAGGGCCGCCTCCCCCATAATAGCACCCCCTAGGGGAGTCGAACCCCTGTTCTCGGACTGAGAATCCGATGTCCTGGGCCACTAGACGAAGGGGGCCCTTTCCACAAACGCATGCAGCGTAGCGGCGAAGAATAATTCTTTACCATCCCAGGCGGGAGTTGTCAACTGCCCGGATCGAGCCGCTGCTTGTCGAGCCACTCTTGCCACTCCTGGACGGTCAGCGGCCCTAAGGCCGAACGATTCTGGCGGATGGCGTAGTTGAGCATCTGTCGTAAGAGCGAGTCGCGGAGCTGCGAACGGATCGGCAGCAACTCGCCGAGGACTTCTGCCGATTGGCGGTACTGCCCTTGCTTGGTGAGGAGCCAACACTGGCCCGCCAGGCCGAACGCACGAAGTTCTTCTTCGGTGTCGCCCAAAAGGGCAAACTCCTTGAATAGGGCCATCGCCTGCTGGTCGTCATCTTCTTTGAGATAGATCCGGGCCAGATGCTGCTTGGCGCGGTAGCCCCAGTAGAGTTTATCGGGAAAGTACTCGATCACCGCACGCCAAGCCTCTTCCGTGCCGAGCTGATTCGCGTAGAGCCACTGGGCCCCCACCGTCTCTTGCTTGGGGATCCGAAGGGAACGGGCATCGGCACTTGTCAACAAGGGGGGATCCCGGGTGATAAACAAACCAAACCCAAAACCCAACACGAACATGCCCAACGCGGCCAAGCTCCAATGGGCCCAGGCCGTGCGCTCGGGCGGCGACGCCGAGACGGTTTGCATAATCGTGCTGAGCCGTTGGGTAGCTTCATGGCGGGGGAAACCGATGGTACTCAGTTCGGCGGCCTCCCAATCGGCCAGTCCTGCCGGCCACTGGTCGCCCAAATGCTCTTGCTGCAACTGGCGGAGGTCGCGAAGCAATTCCCGGGCAGATTGGTAACGCTGCTCCGGAACCTTGGCAAGCATCTTGTGGACGATCCGACACAGGGCGGGCGGCAGGTCAGGGCGCCGGTTCTCCAACGGTTCGACAGGCTTCTTGAGGTGCTGTACGGCCACGGCCAACGCCGTTTCCCCGACAAAGGGAGGCTCTCCGGCCAACATCGCGTAACAGGTCACGCCGAAAGAATAGAGATCGCTGCGCGGATCAAGCGGCTTTCCTTCGATCTGTTCGGGACTCATGTACAGCGGCGTGCCAAGGGTCATCCCGACCTGAGTCAGGTCGACCCCTTCGGCGGCATCGGCCAATCGAGCCAGCCCGAAGTCGGCCACCTTCACTTCCCCAGAACGGGCTAGCATGATGTTTTCCGGCTTGATGTCCCGGTGGACGATCCCCTGCTCGGCCGCCTTGGCCAATGCCGCAGCCACTTGCCGCATCACCAGCACCCCCGTCCGCAGGTCGGCCGTGCCGTGTCGGGCAAGCCACTGTCGGAGGTTCATCCCCTGGATATACTCCTGGGCGATGTAATAAACGCCGTCGATGCAGCCCACCTCGTGAATCTGCGCGATGTTGGCGTGCACCAGCGAGGCCGCCGCCTGGGCTTCGCGCTGAAAACGCTTCACGTACGTAGCATCCGAGGCCAACTGCCTCTTGAGCACCTTGACGGCCACCTGACGGCTGAGCGAGCACTGCTCGGCCAGATAAACTTCGGCCATAGCCCCGCGCCCCAGCCGCCGCAAGAGCCGAAAATCTCCCAACACCCGACCGGCCAGATCCGGCTCCGGCGTCTCGCTACGGCGTTCGGACTCCTCGCTGGACATGAGATCTTGGCGGGCTTGAGACTGGGGACTACCGACTCAGAATCTAGGAACCGGGAACTGGGGGAAACGAGCATGGTGGACCAAGGCTGACACCCCTGGAGGCGCCAACATCATCCACCTTCCACCCCTTCATCCTACCACGCCACGGCAGGCAGGCGATAGTCGACATCATCGGCCGTTTTTCCGAACAGCCGGGCATCGTCCCCCACTCCCGGAGGAATTTCGCGGCGCAACCGCCGCAAATGCCCCGTAGCACAAGCGTCCCGCTTGTGTACCGTAGCACAAACGTCTCGCTTGTGTACCGTAGCACAAGCGTCTCGCTTGTGTACCGTAGCACAAGCGTCCCGCTTGTGTGCCGTAACACAAGCGTCTCGCTTGTGTGCTGTACGCCAGGCATCCTGCCAATCCCCATTGGCGTGAAAAACCGGAATCCAGCTTTCCTCACCAAGGTTGAATTCCATGCGAATGCTCCTGCCAAGATGCCCGTGTTACCCACTCGTCCAACGGGCGTCATTTTAGCCAAAAGACGATATGGGCAGAAGTATCCCCAAGAGAGTCTCCGCCAATTCCGGCGAAGGCCGCTTTCCCAGGGTAGCCGCTACGCGTCAACCCTTGGCTTTGGGACGGAATCCCGTTGGGATTCGCTCACTCCGCCATGCGATCAATCCTCAGGCTCACGTTGCCCACGAGAGTGGCCAAAAACTTTGCTCGCCTCCGGCCCGTCAATCTGCTAGGCTCCAGGAAGAATCAGAACCTGGGCTGCCAGACCGAAAGGAGAGCCCCAATGAATTCCCTACGGGAAAAACCGATCAATATCGCGTGCCGCCAGCGGCCGCCGTGCCGCAGGGCGTGTCTCGGGGCGTCTTCGCCGCTTGGCGTCAGGCTTGCGTCCAAGGTTTCGAACACACCGCGAGGTGAACCACATCCCCCGCGCCCCCCACGAGGAAAATTCCCCCGCCGTTTCTTCGGTGTTGTTGAGGAAACGCCCGGAACGCCACGGAGGGCGTTCGCCGCCGGTTCTGTTCGTTACAAACCATCAGCGTCCGGAGCAATCGGTTGCAACCAACAGCGGCCACGAAGTACAATGGCGCGGTCGCTCCCACTGTTCTCCGAGGAACTTGCTATGAATCTGTCCAGCCTGCGACGAGCGGTTGTGTTGTTTCCTTGTCTGCTTGCCGGACTGGCCGCGACGAGCGACGCCGGCCAAAGACCGCCGAATGTGGTCATTGTGTTCATCGACGATATGGGCTACGCCGATATCGGCACGTTCGGCAAGGACGGGTATCCCAACTATCCCACCCCGCAATTAGATCGGATGGCCGCCGAGGGACGGGTGTTTACCGACTTCCAGGTCGCGCAGGCCGTCTGTTCCGCCAGCCGCGCGGCCCTGATGACCGGCTGCTATTCGAATCGGGTGTCGATCCTCGGTGCCCTGTTCTCCGGAAATGACCATGGCCTCAACCCCAACGAAACCACGATCGCCGAAATCTGCAAACAGAAGAACTATGCCACGGCCGCGTTCGGCAAATGGCACCTCGGGCATCACCCCAAATTCTTACCGACCAACCAGGGCTTCGACGAATACTTTGGGCTCCCCTACTCGAACGATATGTGGCCCTGGACCTTCGACCATACCCGGGCTCCCAAGGACGACCCAAAGGCCAAACGTTATCCGCCGCTCCCGTTGATCAAGAATACCACGGTGGTCGACGCGGACGTCACGCCCGCGGATCAGGAACAACTGACCACACAGTATACCGAGCACGCCGTCGACTTCATCCGCCGGAACAAGGACCGGCCGTTCTTCCTCTATGTGCCGCACACGATGGTCCACGTGCCACTGTTTGTCAGCGAGAAGTTCAAGGGGAAGTCGGGGGCCGGGCTGTTCGGCGACGTGATGATGGAGCTGGATTGGTCCGTGGGCCAAATCCTCCAGACGCTCCGGGAACTGGATCTCGCCCAAAACACGCTGGTCGTCTTCACCGCCGACAACGGCCCCTGGCTGAACTTCGGTAACCACGCCGGCAAAACCGGCGGCTTGCGCGAAGGAAAAGGCACCATGTTTGAAGGCGGCTCACGCAATGCGACCATCATGTGGTGGCCAGGCGTCATCCCCGCCGGCACGACCTGCGACACCGTGGCCATGACGATCGACCTGTTGCCCACCATCGCCTATCTCATCGGCGCCGACCTGCCCGCCCACAAAATCGACGGCAAAAACATCTGGCCGCTCATCGTCGGCGAGCCCGGGGCTAAGAGTCCGCACGAAGCCTATTTTCTCTACTACGGACAACAGTTGCAGGCAGTGCGCACCGAACGCTGGAAGCTGCATCTCCCACACGCCTACCGGCACTACCTGATGGACCAGGTCGGCCGCGACGGCCACCCGGGCAAGACGGTCAACCAGAAGATCGACTATGCCCTGTACGACATGGACCACGACGTGAACGAAACGACCGACGTGAAAGACCAGCACCCCGAGGTAGTCGCCAAGCTCAAGCAGCTTGCCGACCAAATGCGGGCCGACCTCGGCGACCAGGGCCGTCCCGGCCCCGGAATCCGCCCCGCCGGCCAAATGGCCCAGGGAGACTCGCGGCTGACGTGGTAAGCCGCCACATACCAACGCGTTTCAGACGGTCTTTTCGCCCCTTAGACCCGGGGACGCGGGGCGTATTTCGTATGCAGCAGATGGTGCGACTTCTCGCCGAGAGGCTGCCCGAGGAACTCGGCGTAGAGCTGCGCAATCTGCGGATTGTCGTGCGACTTGCGGAGAATCTTCCCTTCGTCTTCCTTGTAGATCGCCGCAATGCGTGCTTCGCGGATGCCGTTGGTCGTGTAGCGGGGCTGACCGCCGCCGCCGATGCAGCCGCCCGGACAGGTCATCACCTCGACGAAGTGATACTGCTTCTGGCCGCTCTTGATCGCCCCAATCACCTTCTGGGCATTCGACAGCCCATGGGCGACGGCGACGTTCAACGTAACCCCTTCGAGGAATCGCCATTCAGGAAGCGTGTCGCGAATCGGAAGCGAGGCTTCCTTGACGCCCGAGAGACCGGCAACCTCGGCGACGTGAAGATTCTTCATCGGAAGCGCCCGACCCGTGACGATTTCATACGCCGTGCGCAAGGCCGCTTCCATCACGCCGCCGGTGTTGGCAAAAATGTCAGCCGCACCGCTGGAAAGGCCCAGAGGAGCGTCCATTTCTTCGTCGGGAAGCTTGGGGAAGTCGATCCCCGCGGCGCGAATCATCTTGCCCAACTCGCGTGTGGTCAGCACGACGTCCACGTCGCGCACTCCACTGGAGTTCATCTCGGCCCGCTGGCACTCGAATTTCTTCGCCGTGCATGGCATGATCGAGGTGACGAAGATCTCTTCCGGCCGTTTACCCAACTTCTGCGCGTAGTAGGTCTTCGCCACCGCGCCGAACATCTGCTGGGGCGACTTACAGGTGGAGAGGTTCGCCAACAGGTCAGGGTGGTAATACTCCATGAACTTGATCCACCCGGGCGAACAGCTCGTAAACATCGGCAAGGCCACCGGCTCCTTGTCGACCAAGGCCCGCTTGAGGCGCGTGAGCAGTTCGTTCCCTTCTTCCATAATGGTCAAGTCGGCGGCGAAGTTGGTGTCGAACACCGCATCAAACCCAAGCCGGCGCAGAGCGGCAACCATCTTCCCGGTAACCAGGGTGCCGGGCTCGTAGCCGAAACATTCGCCCAACGCGGCGCGAATCGCCGGGGCCGTTTGCACGACCACATGGTTAGCCGGGTTGTCGATCGCCTTCCAGACCTCTTCGATCTGATCACGTTCGGTAATCGCCCCCACCGGACAGACCGCCGCACACTGGCCGCACTGCACGCAGGCAACCGTTGCCAGATTGTGATTGAAGGCCGGGCCAATCACCGTCTCAAAACCGCGATTCTGCGGGAAGAGAGCTCCCACCCCCTGGGTTTCCAGGCAGACGCTCACGCAACGGCGGCACTTGATGCACTTGCCGCTGTCACGCAACAACGCCGGCGTCGAGGTGTCGATCCGCTTGCGGGTCCGTTCGCCGTTGTAGCCGATCTCGCGAATCCCCAGTTCGGCCGAAAGGGCCTGCAGCTCGCAGTCCTCGTTGCGGTCACAGGTCTGGCACTCGCCGTTGTGCTCGGAAAGGAGCAACTCGACCACCGTGCGGCGGGCTTCCCGGACACGACGTGTATTGGTCTGCACCTTCATTCCCTGGCTGACCGGCATCGAGCAGGACGCCACCAGATTGCGAAACCCTTCGACCTCAACGACACAAACCCGGCAGGCCCCAATCGCCTGCAACCCTTCCACGTAGCAAAGCGAGGGAATTTTGATCCCTGCTTGTCGGGCCGCATTGAGGATACTGGTCCCTTCGGGAACTTCGACGGGGATATTGTTGATGGTCAGCGTGATCATGCCACGTCCTTTTGTCTGTCGTGATTCAAGCCGAATTCATTGGGGTCCACGGGGTGGGACTGGGGAAGCAACGTTTAGGTTTTCGCTTCGACACATGATTCCGAAGCAAAACGTCTCGACCTACCGGCCTCTCCCGCAACTGAACCCTGTCCCCTCTTCTACTTCACGAAACCGTCCCCCTCACCATTATGCATACCGCAACGTCGTCCCCAGTCGCAGCGGAGGCAGCGTTGAGCTTGGCGAATGGCCACGGCCTCGCGCCAGGGCTGTTCGACTTCGTCGAAGTTGCTGCGGCGACGTTCGACAGGGATCAACGGTAGGCGTTCGCGGGGCGCATCGATCGGTTCGGCTTCAGGATCGAAGGCCGTATCGACGGGCCGGTCGGCATGCCAAAAGGCATGGTTGGCGCCGGTCAGGTACATGTCAATCCCTCCGGCCGCCCGCGCGCCGGCCGCCACCGCCTCGCCGACCGACGAGGGCCCCACCACCACGTCCCCCCCCGCGAAGATCCACTTTTCCCCGGTCTGCCCCGTGACCGGATTGACCTGGATAAACGTATTGTTGCGGGTTTCAAGGTGGACACCATTGCAGAGCTTCTGGACATCAAGCGTCTGTCCGATGGCCACGAGGATATGATCCGCAGGGATGACGAAGGCTTCGCCTCCTTCCTTCGGCGCACGGCGGCCGGAACGGTCAAACTCGCCGAGGCGCATCGGCCGGCACTTCAAACCGACAACCCGTTGCCCTTCGACGAGGACCTCGACCGGCGCGGTCAGCAATTGGAGGCGGACCCCCTCATGTTCGGCCTCTTCGATTTCTTCCTGGTAGGCCGGCATCGCCTCACGGCTGCGGCGGTAGACAACCGTCACCGTCTTCGCCCCGAGCCGAATGGCGGTCCGCGCGGCGTCGATCGCCGAGTTGCCACCGCCGATGACAACGACGTCTTTGCCCACCTTGACCGAGCCGCGAAGGTTGTAGGTGCGGAGGAAGGAGAGGGCATCGGTGATCCCCTCGGCGTCGCTCCCGGGAATGTCCAAGCCCACCCCCAGCGGTGCGCCGATCCCAAGGAACACGGCCTCATAGCCGGATCCCCGAAGCGACTTGAGCGTGAAATCCCGTCCCAGCGACATGCCCGTGAGGATCTCCACCCCCATGTTTTCAATCATGCGGACTTCCCGCGCAACGATTTCCCGCGGTAAACGGTAGGCAGGAATCGCTTGAACGAGCATTCCTCCGGGACGTGGTTCACTTTCATAGATCGTCGGCCGATAGCCGAGCCGCGCCAGAAAATAGGCACAGGAGAGCCCGGCCGGACCGGCGCCGACGATGGCGATCTTCCGCTTGGCGTTCTGCGGATTCTCACGGACCTCGGGAAGCTGGATCGTCACTTCTTGATCGACCATAAACCGCTTGATACCACGGATCGAAACCGGCTCGTCAAGCGTGGCCCGGCGGCACTTATCCTCGCAGGTGTGGAAGCAGACTCGCGAGCAGACCGCGGCAAACGGGTTGCGGTCGCGATGCAGCTTGAGGGCCTCGGCATACCGTTTTTCGCCGACCAAGGAGATGTAGCCGGGGATATCGACATTGGCCGGGCAAGCACTGGAGCAAGGCGCATTAACCAAGGCGGCACAAACCCCCGCGCGGCAACGCTTGTCGCGGATATGTTCGATATACTCGTGTCCGAAATGGCGGATCGTCGACAACACGGGATTGGGGGCCGTTTGCCCGAGGCCGCAGAGCGACGAGTCTTTGATCATCTCGCCCAAGTCGATCAGCCGGTCAACGTCGTCCTCCTCCCCCTTGCCTTCGCAGATCCGGTTGAGGATTTCCAGCATCCGCTTCGTCCCCACCCGGCAGGGAACGCACTTGCCGCACGATTCTTCCTGGACAAATTCCAGGAAGAAGCGGGCAACGTCGACCATACAGCTATCCTCGTCCATCACGACTAGGCCGCCAGAGCCCATGATCGCGCCCAACTCGGAGAGCGATTCGTAGTCCAAGGGGACGTTGAGAAACTGCTTGGGAATACAGCCCCCGGAGGGACCGCCGATTTGGGCCGCCTTAAACTCCTTGCCGCCGGGAATGCCGCCGCCAATGTCATAGATCAAATCGCCCAACGGCATCCCTACGGGCACTTCGACGAGCCCCGAATTCTTGATCGCGCCGGCCAGGGCGAAGACCTTGGTGCCTTTGCTCTTCGCCGTGCCGTAGGCGGCATACCACTCACCACCGTGGACGAGGATCGCTGGAACGTTGGCGTAGGTCTCCACATTGTTCAACAGCGTCGGCTTGCCCCAAAGCCCACGCTGGGCAGGGAACGGCGGTCGGGGCCGCGGCTCGCCACGATTGCCCTCGATCGACGTCATCAAGGCGGTTTCCTCGCCGCAAACGAACGCCCCCGAGCCCATGCGCAACTCCAAATCGAAATCGAAGCCCGAGCCGAGGATGTTCTCGCCCAAAAGGCCGCATTCCTTGGCCTGGGCCAGCGCGATCTTCAACCGCTCGACGGCTAGCGGATATTCGGCGCGGACGTAAATGTAGCCCATCGACGCGCCGATCGTGTAGGCGGCAATCGCCATTCCCTCCATCACACTGTGCGGGTCACCTTCCAAAACACTACGGTCCATGAACGCGCCAGGATCACCTTCGTCGGCGTTACAGACGACGTACTTGAGATCGCTGTTGGACTGCCGTGTCAGCATCCATTTGCGCCAGGTAGGAAACCCGGCACCGCCACGGCCGCGGAGACCCGAGACCTTGAGGGTCTCGATCACGGCCTCGGGGTCTTTGGCCATGAGCACTTTGGCCAGGGCCTGGTAACCGTCGCGACTGATGTAGTCTTCGATCTTCAGGGGATCAATCTGGCCGCAGTTGCGCAAAACGATCTTCGTCTGGCGTTTGAAGAAGTCCATCTCGGCCGTGCCGGGCACGGAACGCCCGTCCGGCCGTTTGTGGGTCAACCGGTCAACAACGCGGCCTTTGACCACGTGCTCGGTCACCAGTTCGCGGGCGTCCTCAGGCCGAACATGTTCGTAAAACACGTCGCCAATCTTCAAGGCCGGCCCCGCCGAACAAGGGCCCAGACAGCCGGTCTCAACGATCGATACCCAACCGGCTAGGCTGCGGTCCTGGAGCTCCTTTTCCAAAGCCGCTTTTACCCGCAAGGCCCCAGAGGCGATGCAACTGGCTCCCATGCAGACATGGATCTGCTTGTGGCCGCTGGTGGCCAATTCGGCGTTCTGCTGACGGACCGTATTACGCAGGGAGGTCAACTCTTCGACAGTGGCAATCCGCTTCATGCTCCGTCTCCATTGGTACCCGCGTTCTTCTCGCGATATGACTCCAGGATCTTAGCCAGTTTCGACGGCCGAACACGCTGATGGACGTCGTCGTCGATCATGATCACCGGAGCCAGCCCACAGGCGCCAAAGCAGCGGCCGACGTCGAGAGAGAACATCCGGTCGGCCGTGGTTTCGCCGACCTCGACCCCCAAAGCGTCTTTGAGCGCGGCGAGGACTTGCTTGCCGCCACGCACGTAGCAAGCCGTACCCAGACAAACACGGATCATGTGCTTGCCGCGCGGCACGGTATTGAAGAAGGAATAGAAACCCACGACCCCGGCCACTTCGCTATAGGGTTTATTGAGAGCGAGGCTGATTTTCTTCAACGCCGCCTCCGGCAGGTAGCCGAAGATCCCTTGAGCAATTTGAAGCACGGGGATCAAGGCCCCGGGCACGTGTTGGTAATCTTGGAGAACGTCGTCGAGTTGGACCAGGAGTTCTTCTTCCGTAGCCTCTTGGCAACCGGGGCAAGCCCCGTCATTCGGTACCATAGTGCGCCTCGTTTTCCGCAGTCCTCAGAAACCTCCGACCTCACACACCTCGGGGCCCCCCCCAGCAAACTTGCCTGAAGAAATGGTGGAGTTCCGCCTCGTCGGGAGACCAACTACCGAGCGAGGCACACGAGTGCCACCGTGATCGGTTGTTGCCGACTCTCCTTGTGCCCCGGGACTCGATCGAGCCCTCAATATATCACAAGCTCGCGACGATGCTACAGACACCTGGGTTGTTCGATGCGGCAAATCCAAGATCCATCACATATAACGGCAAGTGTATAGCTCCCTCATACAGAACCGTGCTCTGTCACCCCATGATGACATCGCAAAATCGCGCCCCTTCACGGTTATCGATGCACTAACTGGCGGTTGTTGAAAGCTTTCTTTGAAATACTTGCTAAGGTAGTGGACTGCGGAAAGAATGGAAGAGTTGCTATCACAGCCTTGCCCCCCCGCCCTGAAGACCGATGAACGCGCGAATCCTCCTCGTCCTCACGTTGATTGCCAGCCCCTGTAGTATGCCAGCAACCGCCGGTGACCTGATCGGCCATTGGCAATTCGACCAATGCGACGGCCGAACGGTCAAAGACCGCTCTGCCAGCGGAAATGACGGCACAATCGAGTACGGCCAATTGCAGCGAGAGAAGGGATGCACGTCTCTGGAATTCGACTGTCTCGGGGGGTGTGTGACCATCGCCGACAAGACGCCGCTTTTGCCAACGGCGACGATCAGCACCTTGATCTGGGTGAAGCCCGTCAGGCTGGGAAACTGCACGGTATTATTCGGGATCCCGCATGCCCGGGCGGAGTGGACCACGCCGGTATTCGGAATGTATGGCAGTCAGCAGCGGGTTGTCTACGGCATGTGGCTTGACAACAAGGCCCAGCCCAAAGTGCTGCTTGAGACTCCCGAGGAATTGCCGCTTGGCGTCTGGACGTTCCTGGCCGCGACCTACGACGGCGCCAAGGTGCGTCTGTACGTCAACGGGGCGGCTGTCGCCGAGGCTCCTGCTACCGGGCGCATTGTGCCCAACGGTCAACCGTTGCTCGTGGGACAAGGCCTTGGTGGCAGCAAACCGTCGTTCCGGGGCCGCGTCGGCGAACTGCGAATCTATGCCCGAGGCCTCGCAGCCCAAGAAGTCCAAGCCTTGTATGAGCAAACCAAAGTCAACTACGACCTCACCGCACCCGTCGCCAAAGACTTCGGCGACCGAACGGTGATCGTCGAATCGCACAACAGCAGCCCAAACGACAGTCAGCCCTGGCGTCCCCAACCAACCCGAACCCTCAAAGGGCTGGCCGGCTATCAGCCCACGGCCGACCGCGTACAACTCGATCGCTTTGGCGGTTGCATGGATTGGCCTCGTGAAACGGCCACCGGCTTCTTCTACGTCAAGAAGATCGACGGACGTCAATGGTTGATCGATCCCGAAGGCTATCGCTTCTACAATGTCGGCATCAACACCGTGACCGAGCCGAAGAATTGGAAAGCTGTCTTCGGTTCAAAGGAACACTGGGCGCAGAGTCTGGCCGCCGACCTTCGTAATGCGGGGTTCAACGGTCTGAGCAGTTCCCCGACGATTCCCGAGCTGGCACAGGCCAACGGGCCACGGGTCTGGGTGTTGAACAAGCGATTCCTGTTCACCTTCACCAAGGAAAAAAAGCTCAGCGTGCCCGCCTCAGGCACCTTGGGATTCGTCAACCAATGCATGCCCGTTTTCCATCCCGACTTCGAGCCCTTCTGCGAGCGTTTTGCCAAGGACTTGGCCCAAACGGCCGACGACCCGTATCTGCTCGGCTACATGACCGACAACGAAATCCAGTGTCCTGCCGACCTCTTGAACCGCTACCTCGCCCTGGACACCAGCAATCCCGACCTGAAGCCCGGACACGATGCGGCCGCCGCGTGGCTTGCGGCGCGTAAGGGGTCGGCCGATCCCTCGCGCATCGACCGTCGCGATCAGTACGAGTTCATCGCCTTTGCCTTTGACCGCTACTACCGCATCGTCACAGCGGCCATTCGCAAGAACGATCCCAATCACCTCTACCTCGGTTCCCGGATCAACTACCGCGCCACCCAGTTGGAGAATCCATTGTTCTGGAAGGTGTTGGCCAAGTATCATGACGTGGTTTCGGTGAACTACTATCATGTCTGGGGCCCCGACAGCCTCGACGTGGCCAACTGGGAAGCCTGGGCCGATCGGCCCATCCTTATCACCGAATGGTACGCCAAGGCAATGGACGTGCCCGGGCTGGCCAATACCTTTGGGGCCGGCTGGCTTGTGCGAACCCAGGAGGATCGTGCTCGCTACTACCAGCACTTCGTCTTAAAGGCGTTGGAGTGCCGCAACATTGTGGGATATCACTGGTTCAAATACCGCGACGACCCGCCTGAATCGGTCGCCCTCGACTGCGCCGGTGGCGCCAACAAGGGGATGTTCGACGCCGAAGGCCGCCCCCACAAAGTCCTCTTCGACGCCGCCAGCGAGGTCAACCGCGAAGTCTACCCCCTCATCAAGTTCTTCGACGAGCGAAACCGCTGAAACCAGAGCACCAATTCCACCGGCTCCAGGCCTCTTGCCTGAATCGTAGCATAAGCGGCCCGGGTGTGTTCTGGAAGCCAGGCATCCCGTATAACCGCTGGAATATGGTACGCCTCGGGCAAAGTACCCCAGGTTACGCGCCGCGTGCCACGGACGCGAGCGCCCGTGTCTCTTTTCCCTGTGAAGAAGCCCCTTAAGCCGAGTAGCAACCCCTGCGGCGCAGCGAATGGAGTGGAAGCCCCTTCCAGGAAACCGTGTGGTAACAAGTTACCGCAAAACGTCTAGGGCTCGAATCGCCCCTTCCGCTCCCCGACCATTCTCGCGCCCTGGAGACACAACGCCCCTGCCTTCCCAGTTGAACACACGGAGACTTGGCTTCGCCCGCTCATCCTCGATGTTCATCGGCAGCGTCCCGAAAATCACGAACTCCAACTCCTCTCCGACCGCCGCTTCCAGCGAGTGCGGGACACGGCCGGGATCACTGCCACGCTACCGGGCCGCAGGGGATGCGTCTCCTGGTCCAGCGTGATCATACCGCAGACCGAGAGAACGGAGTACACCTCATCGTAACCCTGGCGGACGTGCGACGTGCCCTTGCTGACCTTGACCACCTGAACGTTCCCCCCCTCGCCGCCGGTCACGATCCGCTGGACGTGTGCAAAAAGCGGGGTACAGCGAAGAGGCCCCCCATCTACGCCTGCTGATGCCCGAAGAACATGCTTCTCTCCGTATTGGAACGCCTTGACAGACCAAAGGTTACACCTTCAGACGGGAAAACCGACCTACAAATTCTGCTGAGGAGTTTTCTTCTTTGCCTGCTTTGCGTCGTGGCGGTTCCTTTCCACTCGGAAGCCATCCGCTCCACTCTTCCCACGGTATTTGGAAGGCGGTGCCCCCCCGCCAGCCCCCCCACAAATCGGATCTTTGGTTCTCCATCAGTTCACGACCACCACTAATCGTCATCGTGAGCTATTTAGTCCTGTGGCCTGTTTCGGCAGGCAACATCGTGTGGCAAGTCATTCAAGCGGGCATGTTGGAACAAAAGGAGCTGAATTCACATGACCGTGCGCAGTAAGCTACTGATCCCCGTTGGCGTTCAAGTGGCGGTTGTGGTCCTGGTTCTGGGATTGACCGTATGGGGAATCGCGACTTCCCGCCGCAGTCTACAGGAAAACGCCAAGCTCATCGAAACGGTGGCCGAGGTCAAGGACGCCGCAAATCTGCTTGAGGTGTATTACGGCGCCACCGTCCATTCCGACCACCTGGAAGGCAATCTCCAGACCAAGCTGAAGGCCTTCGAGTCGGATCTTACGGCCGACAAAGCGGCTCAACTGAACGAGGTCAAGACACAAATTGGCCAGATCGTCGAAAAGAAGAAAAGAAACCAGGAAATCGAGACAACGCTTCTCGAACTCACCAGTGCATCCAAATTGCAGTCCGACAATTACATCAAGGCCGTCGTCGGCAAACTGGTCGATCCCAAGGAAGCCCAGACAGTCACAACGCTCGAAAAGCAGGTCATCGTCGGAGCTCATATCAATACGTGCGTCAACGACGGCATCGAAATGCTGTTCTATTCCACAGCCTTTCACCCAAATGCGAAAGACAAGCTGCTTGCCTATATCGACCAAGCCATTCAGAACACCGCCAAGGATATCATAAGTCTGGAGAAGACGCCGTTCAAAGGCATGGCCTTGGCAGCCCAGGAGTGCAATCGAAAGATCGATTCGCTTGCCAAGGAATACATCGCCAACGTGGAGAGTATGGAGCGGACCAAGGAAACGTGCAACCGAACGCTTGCCGCAATGGTGACGCAATTGGAAGAGCAAGGCCGGCAGTCGCAGACGAAGACCACCGATCGCGTCTCCCACGCCTTCCTCCTCATCGCCCTGGCCGTCGTGCTGGTCACTGCGGCGATCACCATTTTGAGCATTCTTCTGGGACGCCAGATCAACCATACGCTCCGCACCCTGGTCGTCGAGGTTCAATCGCTTTCCCAAGCCGCCGTGGATGGCGATCTTCAGAAGCGGGGCAATCCCGAACTGGTCGATGCCGAATTCCGGCCGATCGTTCTGGGCATCAATGCCACCTTAGACGCCGTCGTCGGGCCGCTCAAGGTCGCCGCAGGATACGTGGACCGGATTTCCGCCGGCGACATCCCCCCGAAGATTACGGATCCCTATCGGGGCGATTTCAATGAAATCAAGAATTCCCTCAATCGCTGCATCGAGACCCTCACCGGCCTTGTCCAAGGCATGCGGCAGATGGCCGAAAGCCAGAAGGCCGGCGATATCGACGCCTATCTCGAAACGGAGCACTACGCCGGCGTGTACAAGCAGGTCGCCGACGGCGTCAACCAAGGCGTCAAACTGCATGTCGACAACATCCTGAACATCCTGGGAATTCTGTGCTCCTATGCCGACGGCAACTTCGACCCCGTCTTGGAGCAACTGCCAGGGAAGCAGGCCATCGCCAACGAGAAATTGGATCTCCTTCGCGCCACGTTGCTCCACCTGACAGACGATGCCGGAATCCTCTCCCATGCCGCGACCGCAGGCGAACTCGCCGTCCGTGTCGACCCGAGCAAGTATCAAGGCAAGTATCGCGAGATCATCGCAGGCATGAACGCCACACTGGAAGGCGTCAATCGGCCAATCCAGGAGATCAGCGAGATCCTCCAACGAATGGCCAACAAAGACTTCTCGCGGAACCTGCTGACGGACTACCCGGGGGTGTTCGGACAACTCCGGGACAACGTCAACCTCGTGACGGAGAATATGCGCGACGCCATCGAGCGAATCCGTGAGACGGCCGAGCAGTTTGCCGAGGGCGCTCGCGTGGCCGCCGAAAGCTCGCAAACCCTCGCGTCCGGAGCGCAAACCCAGAGCGCCAGCGTCGAGGAGATGACGGGAGCCGTCGACCAATTGGCCCGTTCCGTGAATGCCGTCAAAGCCAACGCCACCGAGGCCACCATCCTGGCCAATCAGACAAATCAGTTCGCCGAACAGGGAGGCCAAGCGGTTCAGCGATCGATCGAAGCAATGGAAACGATCCGCGCAAGCTCGCAGCAGATCACCGAGATCATCCAAGTCATCTCCGAAATCGCCAACCAAACCAACCTCCTTGCCCTGAATGCGGCCATCGAAGCCGCGCGGGCCGGGGAACACGGAATGGGATTCGCCGTCGTCGCCGACGAAGTCCGAAAACTGGCAGAACGGTCCAATCAAGCGGCCGACGAGATTTCATCGCTGATCAAGGAGTCAACGCAACGTGTCGCCGAAGGCGTCCAGCTCAGCAATCACGCAGGAGACGCTCTGAACGCGATCATCAAAGCGGCCGAAACCACGGCGGGCAAAATCGCCGAGATCGCCACGGCCACCGCCGAACAGGCTGCCGGCGCTACCGAGGTCTCCCAAACGATTCAACGGGTGGCCCAAGTAACCGAACAAACGGCCGCCGGCAGCGAGGAGATGGCCGCTAGCAGTGAAGAACTCGGCAGCCAAGCCGTCGCCTTGCGCGATCTGGTCGCTCAGTTCAACGTCCACACAGCCTCCTGACCAGCAGCCCATCTTGCCGGGGAAGTCCCGAGACTTCCCCTCAGGAGGTGGACGGAACTGGCCCAACGACTCTGCTCGCATCTGGCCCGCCTATCTGCTGGGCCCACAGACGATCAGAACTCCTGGAGCCACGTGGCCAAGCAGAGGGCCCATGGACCACCAACCGGAAAAACACATTTTTGATCCTTTTCGGGAAACGTCCGCTTCAGCGGGCCACCGTCAGGATCTTGCGCCGAGCCTCGGCCATGGCCTTGACGACTTGCGCGAGGTGGTAGCATGCCGTAATACTGTTGCCGACGAATAGGACATTGAGCCGCTTCTGCTTCGTTGCCTGGCCGGCTGGTTCAGCCGCGGCGGAGACTCTCCAGACGAGGGCCGCGGCGGCCGAGAGCACCGCCAGCAACACGACTGGTCTTCGCATCATCGGAGTCGTTATTGCGCATCACCACATCCGATTGGCGTAACCCCTGCAACGCTCGCCTGCAAGCGTTCGCCCGATTGTCAACTCATTCGGGCATGCGCTCGACCCACGGGAGGTCGACCACGAGGCAAGCGCCATGGCCAGGACGGCTGTCGATCGTGGCATGGCCGCCAAGGAGACGCGCGCGCTGCACGATCCCTTCGAGGCCGAAGTGGCCTTTGGTCACACGGGCTGGGTCGAAGCCAATCCCCCAGTCGCGGATTTCGATGCGGACTCGCTCATTGGCATGGAGAACTTTGACCAACACGCGGTCGGTCTGGCTGTGCCGCCGGACATTGGTAAGCCCTTCCTGGACAACGCGGAAGATCGTGTTTTCCAACGGCACGGCGAGGCGATCATGTCGCAGATTGTGGACAAACTCGACCTCCAAACCGGCTTCGCGGCGAGTCTCATCGATCAGGTCGCTAATCGCTTTGATGAGTCCGGCCTCGTCGAGTGCCAAGGGACGCAGGCCTCGGATCAGACGGCGGATTTCCGTACCCGCCTCCTTGATCGCACGCAAAGCCATCTCGAACAAACGCCACGCTTCCTCCGGACGCCGGGGGAGCGTTTCCTGAAAACCTTGCAGGTAGAATGCGGCGCCGGTCAACTGCTGGGCAAAGCCATCGTGAAGTTCATAGGCCAAAATTTGCCGGTCGCGTTCCTGGAATTCGAGCATTTGTCGAAGCGTCTGCTGCTCTTGAAGCACAGACTGCTCCGTCCTCTTGCGTTGCGAAAGCTTATCGACGCCTGAAATCCGCGAGACCACTGCGGCGGAAGAATCCTTCCTGAGCCGATCGTAGCAATTGCGAATGTGTCGCTCAACGACCGCCAGACGGAGGGCAAGATGTTCGGGGTCATCGAGCGTATTCAGATAGTCGTCGGCCCCGGCCTGGAGTACCTTTTCGAGGAACGCCGGCTCATCGTGCCGGCTCAAGGCCAGGAGCATCTGCGGATACCCCTGGTGCGAGGCCTTCCATTGGCGACACAAATCAAGCCCATGATCGGCAAAGGCATCGACATCAAGAATTACCAGCGGAAACGGTTCGTCGGGCTGGAGGTGGCTGGCCGTGTCGGCATGCTCCACGGCCACGACCTCATGGCCACGACGCCCAAGTGCTTCCGCCACGGCCGTCCAGACGGTCGGCTCGGGAGCAATGAGAAGCACCTTCATCCTGTTTCCTCCCGCAGATGCACCACTAGCACCCACGTTGGAAGATAGCAAACAACGTTCCACGGGCTCGTCCCGGCAAGTTGCCAGCAGCAATAGCGTGTGCCATGGCAACCCCCGTATGTAATAGTGGCAACCGACCGGCAGAAGTCCCGCAGAAAGAATGGCCCCCGAAACCGGCCACGGCTTGACGGCTGTAACCCTTCGCAATAGTCCGGGTTACGACGCCAACCACCCCCACGAGGTCTCCGGCAGACGACAGCTTGACACTTTTGCAATGTCGACTCGAGAAGGTGGCCAGCGAGTTCTTCGCCCCTTACGGACGGGCGGCCAGTTCGAGGGCGGCGCGGATCGTGGCAATCAGGGCATCCGAAGAGTCCCCCTTGGGGAGATAGGCAGTAGCACCGGCCTCGCGCATCGCCTGGGCCATCTCTTCCTGTTCGTGCATCGAGAGCCCGATGATACGCACATGAGGTAGTTCAGCGCTGATCCGCCGTGTGGCCTCCACGCCGCTCAGCCGAGGCATCGTGACGTCCATGACGACTACGTCGGGCTCAGTGCGCAAGGCCAGTTCAACCGCCGTCTGGCCGTCAGAGGCTTGGGCGACGACTTCCATGTCAGGCTCCTCTTCGAGCAATCCGGCTAGCCCTTGGCGAAGGATCTCATGGTCGTCGGCCAAGAGAACGCGGATCTTCGAGGCCACTTCGGCGGTGGGCGGAACGGCAGCGGCGCGGGCGACCTTAGCCACTTTGGCCGACGAGACAACCCGTTGAGGCGGTCCACAAGGAATCGTCAGGGTGACGGCCGTCCCCTGCCCTGGCCCAGTCAGTACAGAGAGATCGCCGCTGACCAACTCCAAGCGTTCGCGGATACTGAAGAGCCCAAAACCACCCTCGGTAGAACCGCCGTGATCAAGCCGCACTGGATCGAACCCGGCGCCTGTGTCGCTGACGGTCACCCGAAGCGTTTGATCGGCGAGCTTGACGAGTTCCACCCGCGCACTTTCGACCTTGGCATGCTTGGTCACATTGAACAACAGTTCACGGATCGCCTGGAACGCCAAGAGCCGTACATCCTCGGGAAGCGGATCAGGCGACACTTGAGCCTGGATCTCGACGGTCAGCCCCTGTTTCTCCTGCATATACTGCGCAAGCCATTCAAGACCGGCGATCAAGCCGCCGTCGTAAAGGATCGGCGGGCTCAACTCGACGGTCAGCGAGCGTGATTCGCTGATCGCCTGATCCAACAACTCGTCAACCTGCATGACGCGTTGGCGGACGCTCTGGTCGTGGGTGCGGCGTTGGAGAATCGCCAGCTTGAACCGCGCAGCGACAAGCAACTGCTGAAGATGATCATGGAGAATCTGGGCCAACTGGCGGCGTTCCCGATACTCAGCCTGGTTCAGTTCCGCAGCCAGAGCACGCAACTGGTTGGCCCGCCGTTCGGCCATGGCGGTCCGTTCGGCGACGCGCTGTTCGAGGGTTTCGTTGAGCAGGCGTAATTGTTCCTCGGCCTGTTTGCGCTGCGTGATGTCGCGTATGAAAACCGAAATTCCCGCCTCATTCGGATAAACGTGCGTCTCGAACCAGCGTGGAACGATGGACGAGCGGGCTTCAAAATGGAACGCCACGCGCTGATCCATCGCCGCACGGTAGCAGTCGCCGGTTTCTGTACAGCCTTGGGGGAACTCTTCCCAATAGCCGCGCCCAAGGAGTTGTTCGCGCGGCCGGGAGAAGACCAATTCCGCGGCGCGGTTGTTCATCTCGACGAACCGCCACTGGCGGTCAAGGACAAAATAGGAGTCGGTGATCCCCTCAAGAACAGAGCGGAGTTGCTGGGCCGACTCAGTCATCTGACGGGCCGTGGTTTCCGCCTCTTCGCGACGCTTCTGGTCAGCCAGATCGGTAAACAAGACCAATACGTCCTGCCCGCCTTGCACCGGCACGGGCCACATCGCCACAAACACAGGAATCAAGCGGCCGTGGGCGCCCTGCAACACCAATTCGCCTTGACCATTGCCCCCAAACCCGTCTTGCAGCCATTGCCCGAAACGCCCTTGGCTGGCCGCGGCGATAAAGCGCGTCATCGGCTCACCGACCAATTGGGAGTGGGGTACCTGAAGCAACCTGGCCAACCCGGGATTGGCATAGAAGATCGTACCGTCGTTCCTGAGCCTTGCGGCCCCCTGCGACATCTGCTCCACGATCCTCTGATAGAAACAACTCTCCGCATCACCTTCGTCGATCAGTTCCTCCTCGTCTCCGGACATGAGGCAAGCAGGAACAACTCCGCGAGAACGAGGCGGTTCCATGGTTCTGGTATGCGGATGAAGCAGTCGTCGTTCCGCCCTGGTCTTGCCTCGACTATCCATACACCACTCCACCGAAGATGTTCCCCGTTTCGTCATCCATGCGTCCCTCCCAGGGGACAACCAGTTCCCGCCTCACACACTCCGCCTGTTTCATCGGAAACGCGAGGGCAAGGCATGGGGGAGCCTGACCGAGGGCTCAGCCGAACCAGGATCGGCTTGGCGTAGGAGCCAAGGCCGAAGCAATCCCTCCATATCCATGAGAAGATCGCACGCCTGCTGGCTGGAAACTGGAATGATTCTTCAGATTGTCGCACATTAACCGGCGACAAAGGGTCAGGAGATCACTGGCACGATCGTGGGGATTTCCCCGATGGCTTTTCACGGGACTCTTCCGACAGGACCGATCAGGTTTCTGCCTCCCCCGGCTAAATGTCCTATAGTTGAATAGCTTCATCCCGCAGACTGGGTAAGGATCGAGGCATGTTCTCCTTCACAACGCGAAAAAAACATCTCGAAGTACACCGGTTGCTTCGCCGGGCAATGGACGCAACGACCCCAAATCGCCCCCCGATCGAGGGTGAATCTCGATGGGAAGAGCGTTCGAACCGAACAATCCCCGTACTACTAGCCCCTTATGCCGAGGGATGCCCCTGTCTCGGGGAGCATGCGATCGCTCTGACCAAGGATCTCTCCAGCCAAGGCGTGGCGATTGTGTTGCCGCAGCCATTCCGCGCGGACGAGGTCGTCATTGGCTTCTGGCTGGAAAACCGACCAGAGTTTCTGCTGGGCCGAGTCCGACAGAATGCCCCCTTGGGCGGTGGCTACTGGCAGCTGGGGATCGAGTTGACCGAACGTCTGGATCCATCGCCCAACCCAGCAACGGAGAGTCTACTTCCCCTGATCGCCCGCTTGAGGACTTAACCCACAAGCCGATGCGGAAATCCAGGACGCATATGCCGCCGCGAAACGGGGTTTGCAAGTCCCGGCGGGAAGTCATTCCCACTCAATGGTCGCCGGCGGCTTGGAGCTGATGTCGTAAACAACGCGGTTGACACCTTTGACCTCGTTGATAATCCGCGTGGAGATGCGGGCCAACAGATCGTAGGGCAACTGGCTCCAGTCGGCGGTCATAAAGTCTTCCGTCTCGATGGAACGGACCGCCGCCACGTCTTCGTAGGTGCGCGAGTCCCCCATCACGCCGACACTCTGCACGGGCAGCAGCACGGCAAAGGCCTGTGAGGTCTTCCGGTAGAGGCCTGCCGCCTTGATCTCTTCGACCACGATCCAGTCGGCCTCGCGAAGCGTGTCAAGACGCCGTTTGGTCACTTCGCCGACACAGCGGACGGCCAAGCCCGGGCCGGGGAAGGGATGACGCCAGACGATCTCTTCAGGCAAGCCGAGTTGGAGTCCTAGCCTGCGCACTTCGTCTTTGAACAGATCGCGCAACGGCTCGATCAGCTCAAACGAAAGATCCTTCGGCAGGCCGCCGACATTGTGATGGAGCTTGATCGTCGCCGCAGGACCGTCAACGGCACCGCCGCTTTCGATCACATCGGGATAGAGCGTTCCCTGAGCCAAAAAGCAGGCATCTTGGATCTTGGCCGCCTCGGCGGAGAAGCAGTCGATGAACGCATGGCCAATGATGCGGCGTTTTTCCTGGGGATTCGTCACACCGGCCAGGGCGGTCAAGAACTTGTCCTCGGCACGAACGACGTGCAGATCGGTCTTGAAGTGGTCGCTGAATTCCTTGATGACCGTCTCGGCCTCACCTTTGCGTAACAAGCCGTTGTCAACGAGGATGCAGGACAATTGCGAGCCAATCGCTTGCGAGAGCATGGCAGCCACAACCGAGGAGTCTACTCCGCCGGAAAGACCACAGATCACCCGACGATTGCCAACCCGTTGGCGGATCTCATGGATCGTCTGTTCGGCAAAATCGCCCAACTTCCACAAGCCCGAGCAGTGGCAAACCGTGTGCAAGAAGTTGCGGAGAATCGAAGCGCCGTATGGCGTGTGCGTCACTTCGGGGTGGAACTGGAGACCGTAGATCGGCAGCGAACGGTGTTTAACCGCAGCCAACGGACATGTACTGGTCTTGGCCAAGGGACTGAAATCGTCGGAAACCCAAGCGACTTGGTCACCATGGCTCATCCAGACCTGCATGTGCTCCGGAACGCCGGCAAACAGCTCGTTCTGGACGACCACATCACAGTAGGCCCGGCCATATTCACGAGCGGGAGCGTTTTCCACCTTGCCGCCCAGCGAAAGGCAAGCAAGCTGCATGCCGTAGCAGATCCCCAGGATCGGGATACCTAGTTCGAAGATCTTAGGATCGCAGCGCGGCGCCCCCTCTTCGTAGACACTGGCCGGACCGCCGGAAAAGATCAGTCCCCGGGGCGCCAACTCGCGAATCCGATCCGCCGTGATGCTGTGCCGCACGATTTCGCAATAGACCTGCTGATCACGCACACGCCGAGCAATCAGTTGAGCGTATTGGGAACCGAAGTCGAGGACTAGAACCTTCTCGTCGGCAAGCTTGGTCATAGCAGCTTCCCCAGAAAAACTAGTGATTATAAGTACCAAACCGGCCAATGCCTAGGGGCCTTTTCTGCCAGGGGGAGCAAGATTTCTGGCATCCCTGTGCATGCGACCCGCCTGCGAGTAGCTTAGGCCTCGTACCTGAGGCGTCCTCCGCAGCCCCGTGGCGGCCCGCCGTTTCTGCTTTCCGAAACGCCACGCCGGGCGTTCCCTACAGACCCGGTTCGCCCAAACCCATCAGGGGGGAGCAGAAAGGACTTCTCCTCGCCGGACGACAATTGAAGCCGCAGAAGGGGCTGGTTATAGTGGAAGTTGGTGTACATGGAAGACAACCTGAACTTGGATGATTTGGACGGCTCCTCGCACGTGCTGATACTTCTGACCAATGATGACGGGATTTACGCCCCAGGTCTGGCGGCGTTGGAACGGCAACTGTGTCGGCTGGGCGAGGTGCGTGTGGTCGCCCCGGCCAAAGAACAAAGCGGGGTCGGGCACTCGATCACTTATTTGACCCCCCTAATCGCCAAAGAGGTATTCAATGGCGAGCAGCAATGGGGTTGGGCGGTCGAGGGGAGTCCGGCCGACTGTGTGAAGCTCGGGATTACCCAGTTTTGTCCGCGTCGCCCCGATCTGGTCGTCAGTGGGATCAATAGCGGGCTGAATGCGGGGATTAACGTGCTCTACTCGGGCACGGTGGCGGCGGCAATTGAAGGGGCTTTTTTCCGTCTGACGAGCTTCGCCGTGTCGTTGGAGTTCCACGAGCACGCCCGGTATGACAAAGCAGCCCAAATCGCCCGATCGCTGATCGAGCAAGTCCTGGAGAAGCGAGGAACAGAACCCCAACTTTACAATATCAACATCCCGAAAGCCGCCTTAGACGGCACGCCGGAGGTGCGGGTCGTCCCCATGGATGTGACACAATATGGCGAGCGATTCGAAAAGCGGCTCGACCCGTGGGGCCGGGCCTATTACTGGGCTACGGGCACCCCGCCGTCCGGACAGGTCGGCCAGGAAACCGACCTGTCGGCGCTCGGCAAGGGATTTGTCACTCTAACGCCGCTGGACTTCAATCTGACCAAAGAGTCGGCGTTGGCCCAGATGCGGCCCTGGCAGTTCCGGCTGGAGAATCAGCAGCCGACCGAATCGCCCGAGAAACAACTATCGTGGCGTCCGACGATCAACAGCATGCGGAAACAGCAACAAGTGACTCCGAACCAACAGGAACAAAGACAATCAGAAGGAGCGAGCCCATGCGATGGATGACGTTGACTGTGCTGTGGGTGGTGCTGGTCGCGGCGGG
>CAZLDQ010000064.1:0-26176 GCA_964558295.1 uncultured Planctomycetaceae bacterium
CGGTGAAATCGATGGCCGTATCGGTGAACTCTTGGAGCATCGAGTCGGCGCTTTCCCCCACGGTCTGGCCATAGTAGCGGTTGATCGCCTCCAAAATGCTCTCGCGAGGGGCCAGCACCGTCTCAATCCGTCGATTGAGGATGAAGCGGAGCTTTTCAAAGGTCGGATAGTCGTCCGGGTCGCTAACAATGACCTTCAGCCCCCCCTCCTCCTCTGCAAGGGGGAGGATCACGTTTTCCCGTGCCACCGACTCGGGGACAAGTTCAACCACCGCAGGGGGTATTACGACATCGGCCAGATTGACGTAGTCCAGCCCATGCTCTTCGGCCATCGCCCGAACGATCTCTTCGCCGGTGGCATAGCCCAGGCGAGTAAGGGCCTCGGACAGTTTCATGCCCGACTGCTTGGCCATCTGCGTTGCTTCGTTCAACTGATCGGGACTGATCACCCCCTTTCGGATAAGGATGTCCGTAAAGGTGTTCTTCTTCTTTGCAGCCATGGCGGTTCCCGAAAAAAAAGAGTTCCGTTTGTCCGAGGCGACCGGTCGCAGAAGCCAGACAGGCGTTAAGAGAGAAGGCCTGAATTAAGTGTGCCGCCGCGCGGAGATACGTTCAGCCTAATAATCACAATTATTGATGTCAATCGGCGAGTGTGTGAAGAGTGGGGAGCGGAGGGTGGAGAGAGGGAAAGAGATGGTGGGTTGCAAGTGGAGAGTGGCGATTGAGCATAGTAACAAAGTGGGGGTGGGCGTGAGGGTAGGCGTAATTCTCAAGCAACGCCGGGGGCACAGTGCTTCGGAGTCAGTTCGTCGGTTGTCTGGGTGATCATTTGGTCGGCTCCAGAGATCGTAATGGATGAGCTTGGCAAGGCGGTTTTGTGCCTCAGGGGGTATTCTTGCGCACGCCGGGCCGGGGTAATCGTCGGTTTGCTGCCCCCTTGTTCTGTGCAAACCGAAGGCGTAAGCTTCACCCCATGACTGTCCCTGCTCCCGATCGTTTGGACCAACTGACTGCCCGAGTAACGGCCTTGGAAGAATCGCTCACCTACTGCCAGCGCACGCTGGACGACCTGGATCAGGTGATGCGTGATTTCCAAAAAAGGCTGGCCGCCTTGGACGGCCGGCTGACGCGGTTGACCGGACAACTGGGGCTGATCTCCGAGGCAATCTCCGAGGGGAAGCACTCTTCAGATACTCCGTAACGGCCAGGGGCTCATGCCGCGCTAATGGCCTCTTGCTCGCCTGCGGGATCTCGGGGAGTCCCAGCTCTCCTGAAAGGGTTCAGCGGTCTAATGGGTTTTAACAGACAAAACCTGTAGGGCGTCAAAACCCATCAGGTGGGGTTCCGAGGAGACGTCCGCGAGAGAATCCCGAACCCTGAACCCTACACCCTTTTCCGTTCCTGCCCAATCAGTTGACGCCGCCAGAATCGCAAGATCCTTGACTTGGCCGTATGAAGGTGGTAGTTTGTCTGACACGATGAGGAAATAGGTGCGTGCGCGACGTATTCGGCTCTGATTCCTTCTAATTCTGGAGGGCGGCGGCTATGAAGAGTTCGCGAGGCTTTACTCTGGTCGAGTTGTTGGTCGTCATCGCCATCATCGGCATTCTCATCGCACTGCTACTTCCTGCAGTGCAAGCGGCCCGCGAAGCGGCTCGCCGTAGCCAGTGCACGAACAATCTTAAGCAACTCGGCCTGGCGTTGCACAATTACCACTCAACGCACCAGGTGTTCCCGCCTTTGGGTATCGCGCACGGTTGCACAGTTGACGGAAGATCGGACCCGCTGATCCTCAACCTTAATGGCTTGGTGCTCCTTTTTCCTTACATCGAGCAGATGGCCATTTATAGCAAGTGGAATTTCAAGCAGGCTGCGGGGCACTGCAACCGCGGTGGCGGCACAATCGCCGGCGACGCTGTCACAAGTGGCAACGGGGATCTAGCCACACAGATCGTCAGCTCGTTGCTCTGCCCTTCGGACAATGGTAACCGGATTATCGACCAGACCGATGCCATGTACGGCATCAAGAGCGGTAGTAGCCTTCGCGGGGCGAAGACCAACTACGATTTCAGCACCGACGGCTATGCTGAGTACTTCACCTATAACCTGTGGCGAAACGTCAGTGCGGAGCGAAAGCGAATGTTCGGCTTCAACAGCGAGTGCCGTATCGCGATGCTCATCGACGGCACGAGCAACACCGCGGCAATGGCCGAAAAGACCTTGGAATGCTACGACGGTCCCCACGGCGTTACCTGGGGCTACCGGGCCAATGCGATGGTCGGCTGCGACATTGGCGGCAGCCCCAACAATTTCGGCCCCAACCGCTGGGATATCCATTGGGTCGTGGTTGGCTACAAGCCAATCGTCGGCCGCTTGGGCGAGTACTACAATTGGGGCAGCCTTCACCCAGGCGGGGCCAATTTGCTGTTGGCCGATGGAGCGGTCAAGTTCGCCTCGGAGACGACCGACTTGAGCATCTTCCGGGCGATCGCCACGATCAGCAATGGCGAAACGAATACCCAGTTTTAGCGAAAAGGGTGGTGACGACTAATGAGAACTATGGCGACGACGTCTGCTTTGCTTCTCGCTGTCCTATGCATCGCACCGCTGGGATGTGGCAAGAGTTATGCAGGGGGAGAACTTGCCCCAGTCAGTGGCGTGGTAACGCTCGATGGGCAACCGGCGGCGGGAATCATCGTCCTTTTCAGCCCCACCGACGCAACCAGCGGCCAAGGCGGGATGGGCTCGACGGACACGAGCGGCAAGTACGAGTTGAAGACCCGCGGCGAGTTCCCCGGCGTCGTCCCAGGCCACTACAAGGTCACCTGCGTGAAGTATGTGCTGCCCGACGGCTCACCGCTTCCGGAGGATCCCAATTTCTCGATGGCCACCTCGGGTGCCAAGCAGGTTTTACCGGCCAAGTACAGCGACCCTCAGCGAACCATCCTCAGCGCAACCGTTCCCGCCACAGGAACCACCGTACCGCTTGAGTTGACGTCGAAGTAGCGAGAGAAACGTTGCGTGGCATCCGGCCGCTGGCCCCAAAAATCCTCTCGTAGTCGGGTTCACCGGGAGGTACGCTCGAGGATGGTGAAGCATTCCTTCGCCTAGCTGTTGTTTGGCAATACGGTAACATGGAAAGCCCGAGCCCAAGCACGGGAGGCAGGGTCCAGAATCTTGCGTCACTTCGCCTTTTCGTCATTCCGTCGTCATTTCATCTTTCGACCTTGTCTTGGCCCAAGTCATGACCTCATTCGAACACGCCCTGATCGGCATCGACGGGGCATTGGCCGTTGGGCTGGATCGGCGTTTTGGCTGGCCGATCGTGGCTAGCGCCGCGGTGGCGGCCGTGTTGCCCGACTGGGACGGCCTGACACTTCTTTTCGGCCCAAACCTGTTTGCCGACGCCCATCGCATTTGGGGGCACAACCTGCTCGTCGCCGGGCTTCTGGCCGCCGTCGTCGGCACTCTGCTCTATTGGTGGGACCTGCTCGCCAAAGGCCAACACGCGTTAGCCCGCCGCTGGCCCCGTCTGGCCATCGGCAGCCTCCCGGCCAGCGCGTCGAAGCACTCCGTAGGCGGGCTTCTGGTCTGGATTGCAACCGTCGTGGTCGCCACCTACAGCCACCTCGTGGGCGACCTGGTCTTTTCGGCCAACAGCGAGCTTCCCGTCTGGGGCCTGCCGCTCTTCTGGCCGGTGGACCGCACGGCCTGGGCCTATCCGCTCGTCCCGTGGGGCGATGTGGGCACGACGCTCGTACTGGCCGGAGGCATGTTCGCCATGGTCCGATGGTCCGAACGGCGTCAGGCGATTGCGCGAGGGACCTTGGTCCTGGTGGCCGTCTACATCGCCGTCCGGGGCATGCGGCCCTGGTAGCTGGATGCTGACGGCCTCGAACCGCGTCGAAAAAAGGCGATTCATGTTGCGACTACCGCAACTTGTACTCACCTCGCTAGGACTTCTGTTCTTCGCCGGAACCGATTATCCGGCCGAAACAACGATGCCCGCGCCGCGACCAGAGACCTACCGCCGGTTGGCCCGCTAATTCCCCAGGGCGTTGCCGACCAGGTCGCCGTTGCTGCGTGTGCACAAGGCGTGATAGACCGATTCCTCGATCGTTTCCGGGATCATCCGCACCGAACCGTCGGCCAGGAGGAAATGGGTCCCCGCGGGATGGAAACTGCTGAAATTGTGGGAATAGTGCTCTTCGTCCGCTTCCGAGTTCGGCGGGAACGTCGAGATCCCGCAGATCCGGGCCGGGGCATGCTGCCCGCCGGTCACCACGCCCAGCCAGGTGGCCGGCGCGTGTTTTGACGACCGTTCGCCGACGACAAACGTCTGGCTTGTGCCGTCGGTAATGTCGCGCAGGCTGAAGCCGCGGACGAGGACAAACGTCCCATTGCCCACGCAATTGCCGGTGGCACACACGTCATGAAAATCCTCGGTGCCGAAGACGCCGAGATAATTGCTCGTGGCCAGTTCGACCTCGGAAAAACTCCCCCCGCCCACCACAGGCCCGCCGCCGGCGAGGGTGAACGTCGCTTTTCCCGTGTCCGACGGGCAGCGGAACGTGGCAATCGAGGTAACCCGGGCTTCGGCGTTCGCCGCATCGGTAATCGGCAGATTCAGATGAACGCGGCTGTTGTAGACCGTCGCCTGTTCCATGTAGGGCAAGATTCGTGCGGGCCAGCCCCAGCCGGGGAGCCCAAACCAATGGGCATTTCCCGTGGCCGGATCAAAGCCCGTCCAACCGGCCGGAAATTGCCGGTTCGTGTCGTGATACATGTGCAGGGCCAAGCCCATCTGCTTCATGTTGTTGGAACACGACATGCGCCGTGCGGCCTCGCGTGCGGCCTGGACCGCCGGCAGAAGCAGCGCGATCAAGATGCCAATGATGGCGATGACCACCAACAGTTCAACTAACGTAAACCCCATGCGTCGCAGCAACATGCGTAGGATCTCCCAAAGAAACCGAGGAATGCGGCGGCAGCCCAACGCACCGAGCGTGCGCAGCGTCAACCGCCACAAGGAGACAACGAGAGCATTAACCTACGCAACGGCCGGAGGGCCTCGGATATGCCACGCCAAGAGAAGCGGGGCCGGCAGAAAAGAAGGACGACGAGGGACCAACAACCAGACCGTTTCGGCCAGCCTCGCGGCTTCAGGCAAATCGGCCGTGCCCCACTTTTGGGCAAGATACTGGCAAATCTGGCAGTCTTCCGCCGAAAAACTCCAAACGGCCTGGAACGCGGCAGGCGTTTCCTCAGACACGTCATGACACACCGTCCCGTGGTCATGAAGGCAACAGGCCGCTGCGTGCCCGGGAGGCGTTGGATGCTCCTGAGCACACCCGCTGCACCCCGAAGGGCCGTGGTGGTGGAAGGCATGGGCGAACAGACTGACCAGCAAATAGCTGGCCAGCATCAGCACGGCCGCCGTCTTTCGCCCATTGATCCGCATGAACATCAACCCCTATCGAATCAGTCTCTTCCTACTGTCGATTGTCAGGTAAAACGGCAAGGCTGTCAATCGATCGATGGGGCACTGATTAAACGCTAACGGGCCGTGGTCACGTTCGATCGATCCCATCGCCCGAAACACCACGGAAGACGTTCCCTACCGGGGGTGTAGTCAGGTCCGTTACCGCGAACTGGGTACCAAGGTGCCTGCCCCGCCGTTATACTGAAGAAATCCCGTCCCAACTGCATTTCACCCTATTACCTGCCATGACTGGGTCGTCCCCCCCAGAATTGCATCACGTTATCCTCGATTCGATCAACGACGGCGTCTTCACCGTTGATCGCCAGTGGCGGATCACGTCGTTCAATCGGGCAGCGGAACGGATCACCGGCGTCTCGCGTCAGGACGCCCTGGGGCGGCCGTGTTGCGAAGTCTTTCGGGCCGACATCTGCGAAACGGCCTGCGCTCTGCGGCAAACGCTGACCACCGGTCGGCCGATCGTCAACAAGGCGGTCTACATCCTCGACAGCCGGGGCAATCGCGTCCCGATCAGCATCTCCACGGCCGTCTTCAAGGACCAGCAGGGCCAAGTCATCGGCGGCGTCGAGACCTTCCGCGACCTGAGTCTCGTCGAAGACCTGCGCAAGGAACTGGAAGCGAAGTACGCCTTCGCCGACATCGTCGGCCGCAGCCAGGCCATGCGCCAGCTCTTTCAGATCCTTCCCCAAATCGCCGAGAGCGACAGTTCCGTCCTCATCGAAGGCCCCAGTGGCACTGGCAAGGAACTGTTTGCCCGGGCGATTCACCACCTTTCCCGGCGGCGCGACAAGCGGTTCGTGGCCGTCAACTGCGGCGCGCTTCCCGACACGCTGTTGGAGTCCGAATTGTTCGGCTACAAGGCCGGGGCGTTCACCGATGCCCGGCAGGACAAACCGGGCCGGTTCGCCCTGGCCGACGGTGGTACGCTCTTTCTCGACGAAATCGGCGACATTTCCCCGGCCATGCAAGCCCGCTTACTCCGCGTGCTCCAGGAGCGGACCTTCGAGCCGCTTGGCGCCGTCGACCCGGTGAGGACCGACGTGCGTTTGATCGCCGCGACGAACAAGGACCTGGCCAAACTCGTGCGCAAAGGGGTCTTTCGCGAAGACCTCTTCTATCGCATCCATGTGATTCGCTTGGCGTTGCCCAGCCTCCGCGACCGCCGCGAAGATCTGCCGCTATTGATCGAACACTTTATCGCCAAATTCAACCGCCTCCAAGGCAAGGACATCGTCGGCGTTTCCGACGAGGTGCTCGTACGGCTCATGGAGTACGACTACCCGGGTAATGTCCGGGAGTTGGAGAACATCATCGAGCACGCGTTCGTGCTCTGCCGCGGAAGCCTGATTCAACTGGCCAACCTGCCTCCCAACGTGCGCGGCGACGTCGGTGGTCCGTCAACGTCCAACCTCGAAGGGATGACGCTCGAAGCGATGGAACGGCTTCTGATCGCCGACGCCCTCCGGCGTCATGGCGGCAATCGCACGGCTGCGGCCCGGCAACTGGGGATCAACCCGAGCACCCTCTTCCGCAAGCTCAAGGCCCTGGGGGTAGAGGCTGTGAAGCCCCCCGAATAGTCGTGCAATCTGCAATGCTTGTTTCGCTGTAATCGTGGCGATTTGCAATGCTGGCATGGCTGGTTTTGGGTTGTTCTCTCTGCCGCAATCCATTGTCTGGCAATATCTTCCGTATTCTTTTGCCTCTTCCTTTGCGTCCTCGGCACAGAGTGTGCTCTAGAAAGCGATCATGAAAGTCGCCGTCCCCCAATGGCAAGGCCGTGTGTCGCCGGTATTCGATGTAGCCGGCCAGTTGCTCGTCGTCGAATTGGTCGACGGCCGGGCGGTTGCCCGCGAGGAAAAGCCGTTCCGCATGACCGGCTTCGACGAGCGCGTCCAGTATCTCGTTGACCTGGGGATCGATACGCTCATCTGCGGCGCGGTGTCGCAACCGTTGGAAACCCTCGTAGCGGAACGGGGCATCCGCGTTTTGGCCCGAGTGTGCGGCGACGTGGACGAGATCCTTCGCGCGTTTTGCGCAGGGACGCTAGAAGAGGATCGCTTTGCGATGCCCGGGTGTTGTGGAACGCGGCGACGCTTTCGCGGCCGGTGCCGTCGTTGGGGCGGTCCGCCGAATGCATGAGGAGTCGCTATGAAGCTAGTTATCACCTCCCAAGGCAACACGCTGGAAAGCCTGGTTGATCCCCGATTTGGCCGAGCGAAATATTTTCTGCTCGTTGACACCGAGACCAATCAAGTGACGGCCCACGACAACGTGCAGAACGTCAATGCTCCGCAGGGAGCGGGTATTCAGGCCGCGCAGGCCGTTGCTCGGTTGGGCGCCGAGGCCGTCTTGACGGGCAATGTCGGCCCCAAGGCGTTTACCACGCTCCAGGCCGCCGGCATCGCGGTTTACCCCGGGGCTTCCGGCACGGCTCAAGAGGCCTTGGCCCAATTTCAGGCGGGGCGTCTCGCAGCCGCCGACAAAGCGAATGTCGAGGGACACTGGGTGTAGGCCAATGGTGGGCCCCGCCAGTTCGGCCCGCCCTGCAGTCTGTTTCCCCGTTTTGCCGCGGCACTTGTGCCGCGTGTTCCGTCGTACGTTTCATTCCCCTTTCCATTCCAAACCATTCATCAACCAAGAAAAAGGAGTACGAATCATGCCAGGTGGAGACCGAACGGGTCCGATGGGCGCTGGCCCAATGACCGGCCGTGGCGCCGGCTTCTGTGCGGGATTTGCTGTTCCCGGTTATGCCAATCGTGGCGTTTGTGGGCGTGGCTTTGGCGGCGGCTTTGGCCGTAGCTTCGGCGGCGGCCGAGGACGCGGCTGGCGCAACATGTTTTACGCCACCGGGCTGACCGGTTGGCAGCGTGCGGCCGCCGCGGCTCCCATGACGACGCCCCCGAGCACGCCGCCAGCGGAAAACGACGAACTCCAACAGCTCAGACAGCAGGCCGAAGCGGCCGCGGCAACCTTGGACGCCATCCGTCAGCGGATCGACCAGTTGCAAAACAAACCCGAAGCATAGGCGGCTGTTTCGTCTGAAACGACCTGCATTCCCCCGACGGAGATAGCATCCCCTGATGAGACTCGCGGTGGCAAGCGGCAAAGGTGGTACAGGAAAGACCACCGTCGCGACCAACCTGGCTTATGCAGCTTCCAAGGTTGGTCGCACGGTGGCCTATCTCGATTGCGATGTGGAAGAACCCAACGGGCATCTCTTCCTGCGTCCCACGATGACCCACGAACAGTCGATCGACAAGCCGATTCCGGTGGTCGATCCGGCGCTTTGTGCGCATTGCGGCCGGTGTAGCGAGGTATGCCGCTATGGGGCAATAGCTTGTGTGGGAACGAAACCCTTGATCTTCACCGAACTGTGCCACGCCTGCGGCGGCTGCCTGCTGGCCTGTCCAGCCGACGCCATCCGCGAAGTGCCCAAATCGATCGGCCGCCTGCGCCAAGGCACATGCGGCCCGATCCGGTTTGCCGATGGGGTGCTGAATATCGGCGAGGCGATGAGCCCTCCGGCGATCCATGCCGTCAAGGCTGCCGCCCCCGAAGCCGAACTGATCATTCTGGACTGCCCGCCAGGCACCTCCTGCCCGGCAATTGCCGGCGTGCGCGAGGCCGACCTGGTGCTCCTGGTGACCGAGCCCACCCCGTTCGGGCTCAACGACCTCAAGCTGGCCGTGGAAATGGTACGCGCCCTGGGGTTGCCGTTTGCCGTAGTGATCAACCGGGCCGACGCCGGCAACGAGGAGTCGCGTGAGTATTGCCAGCATAGTCGGATTCCGATCCTCGCCGAATTGGCCGATGATCGGGCCGTGGCCGAGGCCTATTCCCGCGGCGAGTTGATCTACGAGGCCGTGCCCCGCTTTGCCGAACAGATGCGCAAGTTGTTGGCCCGGATCGATGCGGAGGCGGCGGCATGAAAGAGCTCGTCGTGATTAGTGGCAAAGGGGGGACGGGCAAGACGTCGGTCGTCGCCGCGTTGGCCAGTCTGGCCCCCAAACCGTTGCTGGTCGACTGCGACGTCGACGCCGCCGACTTGCACCTGATCCTGACGCCCCGGATCGTACGCCGCGAGGAGTTTACCGGAGGCGCCAAGGCGAGAATCAAACCGGGGCATTGTACGGCTTGCGGCAAATGCGAAGAGCTTTGCCGCTTTGACGCCGTCTGGTTCGACGGCCCAGGCAACGGCCGGGTCCCCAAGACCTTCCGAATCGATCCGTTGACCTGCGAAGGGTGCGGCGTGTGCGTTGACTACTGCGCCGAAAAGGCGATCGAGTTCACTCCGGCCGTATGCGGACAATGGTTTATTTCCGACACCCGCTACGGCCCCATGGTCCATGCCAGGCTCGCTGTGGCAGCCGAGAATTCCGGGAAGCTGGTCACCCAACTGCGTCGGACCGCCCTTGAGCTTGCCAACTCAACGGGCCTGGAGTTGGTTCTCTGCGACGGTTCGCCAGGTATCGGCTGCCCGGTGATTGCTTCGCTGACCGGGGCGAGCCTGGCTTTGTTCATTGTCGAACCGACCACCTCGGGACTGCATGACTTCAGCCGCGTGGCCGAATTGTCCGCGCAGTTGGGCGTTCCCGGCATCCTGGCCGTCAACAAGGCCGATTTGAACCTGCAAATGGCCACGTCCTTGGAGCAAGCGGCCCAGCGATACGGGATCGCCGTGGCCAATCGGATTCCCTACGATTCGGAGGTTACCCGCGCCCAGATCGCCCGGCAGACGGTGGTCGAGGCCTCCGACGGCCCCGCGGCCCAGGCCCTTCGTTTGCTCTGGGCGCACGTCGAACAGCGACTCCGCGCGACCTCTCCCTCGACCGCCGGTGGTCTGATACAATTGAACAATGATTAATCTTCCTAAAATTCTCGGGGGCATCTGTCAGTTATTCCGTGAAAGACCTGCGATGAGCGAATACGAAGCGCTTTCGCCCCAAGCGTTGGAACGGTTTGAACACCCGCGCAATTGGGGCCCCTTGGACCAGTCGAACGGCCACGCCCGAATTACCGGCCCCTGCGGCGACACGATGGAGTTTTGGCTCCAGGTGGTCGACGGGCGGATCGCCCACGCCCAGTTCACCACGACCGGCTGCGGCCCGTCGCGGGCCTGCGGGAGCATGGCCACGGAACAGGCGATCGGCCGCCCTTGGGCGGAAGCCCTTCGCATCGAGCAGAAGGACATTCTCCAAGCCCTTGGCGGCCTGCCCAAGGAGTCCGAGCATTGTGCGCTGTTGGCCTCCAACACGTTGAAGGCGGCCGTTCGCGACTATCAGGCCCGATCCCAAGCGGCTCGCTCGGGTGAGTGCGGCACCTGCTCCAAGGCCGATTGCCCCTCGAAAAGCCGCCAGCCGGAGGAAAGCGAAGAGGAATTCCTCGAGCGTCAGGCGCTCACCCAGCGGATGTGCCAGATCGGCCAGAAGCTAGTGGTCATGTCGGGCAAAGGGGGCGTGGGGAAAAGCACGGTCGCGGCCAATCTGGCCGTGGCCCTCTCGTTGGCCGGTAAACGTGTGGGCCTCCTCGACGTCGACATCCACGGTCCGAGTATTCCCAAGCTGATGGGATTGGACAACAACCAGGTCGTCGTCAACGAAGGTGAAATCGTACCGCCGGAAATCGGCGACCTGAAGGTCATGTCAATCGGTTTCCTGTTGTCGAGCAACCGCGACGCCGTGATCTGGCGCGGCCCGATGAAATACGGCGTCATCCGCCAGTTCCTCAAAGACGTGGCCTGGGGCGAGCTGGACTATCTGGTGATCGACGCCCCGCCAGGCACGGGGGACGAACCCCTTTCCGTAGCCCAGTTGGTTGGCCAACCGGCCCGGGCCGTCCTGGTCACCACCCCCCAAGAATTGGCCATCGCCGATGTGCGGCGTTCCGTGTCGTTCTGCCAGCGGCTCTCGCTCCCCGTGGCCGGAATCGTCGAAAACATGAGCGGTCTGGCTTGCCCACATTGCGGCAAAGTGATCGAACTATTCAAAACCGGCGGCGGCCAGTCGCTGGCCAAGGAAATGGGCGTTCCCTTCTTGGGTTGCATTCCGATCGATCCCCAGATCGTGGCGTGCGGCGATGCGGGCACGCCCTACATCCACCGTTTCGCGGAAAGCCCAGCCGGTCAGGCCTTCCGCACCGTCGTCGAGCAGATTCTCTAGTTCCTGCCCCTGTTCCCTTTCGCCGGTTATCGTGCCCCAGAAGAACCACGGCGGGCAAGCCCACCGGCTAAATGGTATTCATCCAATCATCGAGAGAGAGAAAGTCCATGAAAATCGCCATTCCTCTGGTCAACGGTCAATTGTCGATGCACTTCGGCCACTGTGAGAAGTTCGCCCTCGTGGAAGTCGACGACGCTTCGCGCAAAGCCACCGGCACCACGCTTCTCACCCCGCCGCCCCACGAGCCGGGCGTGCTCCCCCGTTGGCTGCACGAACAAGGGGCCAACTTGATCATTGCCGGCGGTATGGGCCAGCGGGCCATGCAGTTGTTCGCGCAAAACAACATCCAGGTGATCGTCGGCGCTCCGGTCGATACTCCAGAAAACCTCGTCGCGGCCTACCTCAGCGGCACCCTCGTTGCGGGAACAAACGCCTGTGACCACTGAGCCTGGCCAGCAATCCCTCACGACCTTACGCGCCCAAAGCCATCCCCAATGCGTCGTTTGTGGTTCGGCCAATGGGCACGGGCTGGGCCTGGAGTTTCAGCTTGTCGACGGCGGTGCAGTCGAAGCGTCGTTCGCCTGCGCACCGACCTTCGAAGGCTATCCGGCCACGCTGCATGGCGGCGTGATCTCAGCACTCTTGGACGGCGCGATGACCAACTGCCTGTTTGCCCATGGCCGGGCAGCCGTTACCGCCGAGCTGACCGTTCGCTTCCGCCATCCCGTGGCGATCGGTCGGCCCGTGACCGTCCGCGCGTGGATCGAATCCTCGCTGAGCCCTCTCTATTACTTGGCCGGCGAGGTTCGCCAAGCCGGCCAAGTGATGGCCACTGCCAAAGGGAAGTTTATGGATAGAACGGCCAAACGCTGGGATTAGTCCGCCGTCACGGGGCCTTGGCCGGTTTGTCTTTGTGGTAGCGATACGTGAGAAAATCGCCCACGTAGATCAGATACTCAAACGGCAGCCGGTCCGGCCCGACTTTCTCGAGGATCGTGCCCAGCGTCGCCTCGATCACTTCCTCCTTATCCTGATAGCCGGCGTACTTCACCACGGCCACAGGCGTCTCAGGCGGATAGTTGACCAGAAGCTTATCGATGAAGCTCTTGAACTCCGCACGCATCGTGAACAGCACCATCGTGCTATGATGGGCGGCCAACTTGTCGATCGTATCCGTCTTGCCAGGCCAATCGCTGGCCGTAAGGATCACCGACTTGGTTTCGTGGCTCGTGGTGATCCCACGCTTCAACGCGGCGTTGGCTGCGTTAAAGGAACTCACCCCCGGAACGACCACCGGCTTGAGATCCTCGAATTCCTCCAGACACCAGGCCGAGGGCCCGTAGATGAGCGGATCGCCGCTGTCGAGCACAGCCACCGTCTTGCCCGCCTTCACCGCCTCGCGGACAATCCCAATGAACTCATTGCGTTTCCGCGTGATCTTCTCGCACGCGGCGCGCTCCTCCCCTTCCAGTTCCGACGGGTCTTGGCCATAGTAGGGAAATAGCCGCCAGTATCCGTCATAGGTCTTCTTGCCGTCGAGGTAAGCGGCCAATTTGGTCGACCAGCCCCGAGAGCAGAAGACCACATCGGCTTTGCGAATCACTTCCACCGCACGGAGCGTCAGGAGATCGGGATCGCCGGGGCCCACGCCCACCAGGTAGAACTGTGTCCCCTCGGCAAAAACCAACTCGCCGTCCAGGAAGGCCGTGAATGAAAACACCGCCAACGCGGCGAACAGCACTGAAAACCTGAGAGCCTTGCGCATCGGATGTCCTTTCTTTGTAGAAATATGGCTCTAAAGGAACGGGCCCAACCCAAGGGCAATTGCGTTAAAACTCCAACCCAAGGGCAATTGCGTTAAAACTCACCGAGCACTTCATTGCCGTTGCGTGACCCCAGGGCATGCCATGTGTCGGCATTGATCGTCTCACTGATGAATCGCACGGACCCATCGCACAAGAGCAGGTTGACGCCGCCTGGATGACGGCTGCGTGCCGCGACCCACAGCGCGCGCATCGGTGAGACGACCCCACAGTCAGGCGTCTTGGAGTTGGGCATCAGCCCATGATCGTAGCCGGAATACCGCGGCCACCCGTCAAACCAACGAGCGCCGCGTGACGTGTCGGCGGAGGAGCCCAGCACCGAACAGGCTTCTACCGTCATGGGCAGCGACCGCAGACTGACCATCACCAGGGAACGATTCTCCTCGGTGAGCCGAGCCGAGCCCCCCGGCCCGAGCATACTCTCCGAGTACAGGGCCGTGTTGCTTGTGCCATCGGTAATATCGGCAAAGCGAGTGGCTGACCCCTCGTAGAATACGCCGTCGGTCGTGGTGTTCGAATACACGATCCAGGGATCAACCCCGCTCCCCCAGCAGGCCCGATAGTTCGTCGGACCGTAGGCGTCCTCGACCTTCCGCTCCTGATCGCTGGGACAGAAGAACATATTCACAACACGCGACACAGGCTCCTGGTTGTCCACATGCACACCATACCCCGGCCCGTTCTGGCTGGCGCCATTGTGCCCATACAAGGGGACGTCCAGATTCAGCGAACGATAGACGTTGGATTGCTCCAGATAGGGCGTGAGCATCGCCAGCGATGACCAGCGATAGAGCCGTGCGGGAATGCTAGGATAGTCAGGGCAGCTTTTCTGCGGGTCGCCGGAGGGAAACTGCCGGTGGCTATCGTGGTGATTGTGGGAAGCGAGGCCCAATTGCTTCAGATTATTCGTACACTGCATCCGCCTCGCCGCCTCGCGCGCGGCCTGCACCGCTGGGAGCAACAAGGCGATCAGAATGCCAATGATCGCAATCACCACGAGCAACTCGACGAGCGTAAAGGCGGCAGACCGCGAGTGTAGGCGCATCAGGAGGCTCTCCCAAGCGGATCGTGTTACATATTACCCATCGGTAACACCGACATGCTAGCCTACCGCCCTGATCCCTGCAAGAGGCTCCACCCAACAAATCGCGTCCTCTTCCCCCGGGGCGGGGTGAATCTTCCTGGCAGTTATCGATACAGGCATCCTGCCTGAATCGTGGCATACGCGTCCTGCTTGTGTGCTGTAAGCTAGGCATCCTGCTTGACCGCGGAGGCCGCAGAGTACGGCTCAGGCAAGAGGCCTAAGCCACAGGCAGGCGAGACGCTTGCACAGGGATGCCGGGAAATCTTGCCCCTCATCTTCCGGTGCGATTGGCGTTCCCGTCTGCCGGCAATTACAATGGCTTTTGGGGCTCGCTCTGGGGCCTGCTCCGGATCTTGGCCCCACGCCACGGTTTACACTCCTTTGGATGGTCTGTACATGAAAACCACCTTCCCTCTGTTCGCCCTGCTTCTCGTTGGATCGTTCGCCCATCCGGCCGTCGCCGTGGAGTTGCGTTCTCCTGACAAGAACCTGATGGTCACTATCCATTTGACGTCCGCCGGCCAGCCCTGTTACTCGCTGGCCTACCGGAATCGCTTGATCCTGGCCGAGTCACACCTCGGGCTCCAACTGCAAGGCGGCACCGCGATGACCGAGGGGTTTGTCATCGATCAGGCCACGGCCACCAGCCACGACGCGACCTGGAAACCGGTCTACGGGGAGCGGAGCCATGTTCGCGACTGCTACAACCAACTCGTCCTCCAATTGCACGACCAGAGCAGCCCGCCGCGCAAGCTCCAGATCACCTTCCGAGCATACAACGAGGGGATGGCTTTCTGTTACACAATCCCCGAGCAGCCCACCGGCAAAGACATCCAGATCGCCAAGGAACGCTCCGAGTTCCGCTTCCTCGCCGATCATCCAGCCTGGGCGGTCTACAGTGCCCAGGGGATCTACCAGCAGACACCGCTTAGCGCGCTGAAGCCCGGTTGCGAGCGGCCGATGACTGTCGAGGTCGGCCCGGAGACGTTTGTCGCCCTGGGCGAAGCCCGGCTGGTCGACTATGCCCGGATGAAGTTGGCCCCGCTGGCCGGCGTCCCGCACGCCCTGGTGAGCGACCTGACCGGTCCGGTCAAAGCCCAATTGCCGCTGACCACGCCTTGGCGTTTCGTGATGGTTGCCCAAAGCCCGGGCCAACTGCTGGAAAACAACGACCTGCTGTTGAACCTCAACGACCCCTGCGCAATCGCCGACACCTCGTGGATCAAGCCGGGTAAGGTAATCCGCGAAGTGACGCTGACCACCACGGGGGGCAAGGCGTGCGTTGATTTTGCCGTCAAGCACCACCTCCAATACGTTGAGTTCGATGCCGGCTGGTACGGCAACGAGTATTCCGACGAGTCGGATGCGACCACCGTGACGCTCGATCCCAAGCGGTCGCGCGGGCCGCTCGATCTGGCCGAAGTGGTGCGGTACGGAAAAGAGCGGGGGATCGGCATTATTCTTTATGTCAACCGCCGGGCCCTGGAACGCCAGTTGGACGTGATCCTGCCGCTCTACCGGCAATGGGGTATCCAGGGGGTAAAGTACGGTTTTGTCAACGTCGGCTCTCAGCAGTGGACCACCTGGCTCCACGACGCCGTGCGCAAGGCGGCCGACCACCAGCTCATGGTCGACATCCACGACGAATACCGTCCCACCGGCTACTCACGTACCTATCCCAATCTCATGACCCAGGAAGGGATCGGCGGCGACGAGACCAGCCCGACGAACGACCAGACGCTGATGATCCTCTTCAACCGCATGTTGGCCGGGGCGGCAGACAACACGATCTGCTACTACGACAAACGCGTCGAGCGCAACGCCACCCACGCCTATCAACTGGCCAAGGCCGTCTGCTTCTACAGCCCCTGGCAGTTCCTCTACTGGTACGAGCGCCCCAGTTCGGAGACCGGCGAGCCCGAGTTGGAGTTCTACGACCACGTGCCGACTGTCTGGGACGACACCAAGGTGCTCCACGGCAAGATCGGCCAGTATGCGGCGATTGCCCGGCGCAGCGGCGACGCTTGGTTCCTCGGCTGCATGAACCATGGTCAGGCGCGCACGCTGGACCTGCCGCTGGCGTTCCTCGCCAAGGACAAGAAGTACCTCGCCCACATCTACTCAGACGATCCGGCCGTTCCAACTCGCACCCACGTGCGGATCGACCGCCAGCCGGTCGATGCCACGACGGTGCTCAAGGCCGAACTGTCGGCCCAGGGCGGACAAGCGATTCGGATTGTGCCGGCCGAATAAGATCCGAGTTGGCGCACAGCCTTCTGAGCCAGGAAGATGCCGCGCGTTGCCGCAGATCACTTCAGGGCGATCATCAACAGATCGACGCTCTGTTGACGATCATACGGTTGGTCCTGATAACCCCCGAAGAACTGTACCTCACGGGCCCCCGCCGATCGGACCATCCGTTCCAGTTCGGCCGTCTCCAGTCCGAGAAACGGAACCGATTCGCTTTGCATTTGGACATTTCCATCCAGCGCCGTCACGACCAGATCCACGTAACCCCGTGTGGCACAGCGATGCATGCCCTTGACGATCAACATCTCCCCCTGCGCAAGCCTGGCTCGCCGGCACTTCTGCCACATGCACGGCCCATCGGCCAATCGCCAGAGGTTCAACACATGAACGACCAGAAGCCCGTCGGGCCGCACGGCCGCCGCCATCTCGGCTAACGCCCGCTCGACCGTCGCTACGTCAGGGGCCAGAGCCAGCGAATTGCCCACACAGATCGCCGCATCGAGCGGTTCTTGCCTCGTGATCGGTTGGTCAAACCCTCGCACCCGCCAACGCAATCCCGCCGGCTCGCCAAATTGGGCTCGCGCACGCTCAATCATCCCCGCACTCAGGTCGGCCCCTTCAACGCGCAACCCCCAGGCGTGAAACATGGCCGCATGGTGCCCCGTCCCGCAGGCCACATCGACGAGGCTCTCTACACCCACCCGCTCGAACCATCGCCGGTAAAACGGCCCCTCGTTGGCCAGCCGCTTCGGCCAATCGACCATCGCCTCATAGACATCGGCGAGATCACCCAACCGGTTGCCGGTCATCCCGTCTTCTTCCCCTCTCTTCCTTACTCGCTCCGCTCCAGCCGCACGTCGTCGATCCACATCTTCCCAGTCGCTCCGTTGAGTCCCACCTCCACGCCGAGGCTGCGGAGCTTCTCCGGCACGGTGAATTCTACGGTGACTTGCTTCCAGGAAAAGGTGCCAACCAACTCCGGGGAGGAGACATAAAGGGTCCGGTCGGTGTGGGCGGCAAACCGCACCGTGCCGACCTTCCACCCCAGATCGCCTTTGCGGATGTCCTCGCCTTTGACCCATGCGGTGAGTCGCCATCGTGAACCGGCCGGCATCTGGGTGGTAGGAATCGCTTGACGCCAGAGCAGGTAGGCGTCCGAAGTGTTCTCCACCTCGGCCGCCGACTCGCCGCCATGAACCGGTTGGCTGACCAACCGGCCCCCTTGCGGCATCTGCCAGGCCAGATGGGTCTGGCCGCCGGGCATCGCCTCGCCCGTCCGGAGCAAAACCGACCGCGCCGTCCGCCCCGCTTCAAACCCAGGATCGGCCAGCAGGCTCTCGCTCGTCGCTTCTGTAATCGCCGGGTAAGGCTTGCCAATTGGTGTGACCACTCCGGCCCCGGGAGTCAAAAGCGTGGAGAACCACCGCCACTGCCGGCTCCCATCCTTCGGCTCGCCGTCGTCAAACGTGAGGAAGAAGTTTGGCGCATCGCAGAAGACGTTTTGCAACGAGTGGTCTTTCCCGCCGGTCAATTCGGACAGTTGCACGAGACACCCGTCCGCCCCTCGCAGTTCCACCCGATCCGGCACGACCGCCGGCCGTGCGGTTTTGCTCTGCCAGGATCGCCCACGCCCCGTTTTCCCCTCGGCCAGCAGCCTGCCCTCACGGTAATAGGCAAACCCTTGCATCTCGGGAATCGGCCACATTGTCGCCAGGAAGGCGAACTTCCCAACGGGAATACTCTGGACCTTTACCCCGCAGGAAATCCGCAGGCTGGGCGTCGCGCCAAGCGTGTAGTCGACAAGGTAGTCGATTGGCGGCCGAAGCTGATCGAACCGCCCAAAACCGCGCAGGCGGCCTTCAAAACGCACACGCAAGAGGCCCTCTTCATACCAGATCCGTGAAGCAGCCTCTACGTCGTTAGCCGCCGAGAAACGCTCCTTCGGCTCACCGTAACCTTGATCCGTATAGAGCTCGCCCTGCTTGATGATCGTGCGTCCATTCGGGCCCTTGGTCCACAGCCCTGTGATCATGCCCGATCGCCCTAAACGCAGTCGGTAGTGCTCGTTTTCAAACTCCCATCCCCCAGCGACCGGACGCCACGGGCCGACCGTCGCGTTTGACGGACAAACGGCATCGGCAACCAACTCGACTGTCCACGTTGCCGGCTCTCCGACCTGCGGCGCCTCGCGGTCTTGCCAACTGACCAGGGCCGCCAACTCATGCCGGTCGCCTACCCGATCGATCCACCGCACCCGGGCCGGAGGCACTTCGTCCACCAGCCGCAACGCTACGGTTCGTCCGGCGCCCATCGCGCCGATCACTCGCTGGTTGGGCTCCGAGCTAAGCGGCACGAGCATCGAATCCCAGACGACGTTCGTCCCTTGCGGGCGCCAGTAGATGCTACTCGACACGCCCTCGGTGGTCAGATGGCGCACACGATAGGCGTCTTCCAGCACGCCTTCGGCCGTCGCGGCAAACCAACGCGAGGCCTGGACCACGGGCAAGTACATCGCCGCATCGGCCGGCACGTCACCTGCCCAGGCCGTCTCCAGCCGTAGCAGGTTCGGCTCCGGCCGATAGCGAAGCGTCAACTTCGCCCGGCCAAAACTTCGTTCCACAACGACCCCATTCCCTTCCTGCCGGAGTACGGCCTTTTCCCCACGCTCGCGCAAGCCGGCGGGCAAATAAAGATCTGCCGGACCGAGCACTTCACTCCCACGAATCGCAAGCCGCTCCAACAAGCCCGACTGCCGGTTGACCCAGGCCGCATACTGGTCGCCTTCAAGCTTGACCGCCTCGGCCGGCGCCATAGTCGTCGCAGAGCCTGCCCCATCAATCGCCACCGCCTTGGCCCACGGATCAGGCTCGACCGGCACGCTGACCGGCGTATCCGCCCGCAGGGCAAGCACGGTAAAACCAAACGGATCAAGCGACACGGGCAGGCACAAGCCTTGCGTCGGACTCGCCGCGACGCGCACTGGCCGGTTGAGCCACAGATCGGAACCGACCGCCGTCGTCCGGAGCTTCTCAGGCAACACGGCCCGGGGAACCAGTACGGTCCCTTCCCTCTTCGTGCCGGCCAGGTTGACCAGCACCACGCTGGCGCCGTCCCCCGCGGTGCGCAGGCAGGCAAACACGCCGGCCGGGGCCTCGACGCTCAGATAGTCGACCGCCCCACCGCACAACTCGGGCAGTGCCCGACGAATGGCAAACACCCGCTGCAACACGCGGCGGTGTCCCTGATCCATCTCCTGATAGACCAGCGGAACGCCATGAATCCACGCCGTCAACGCGGTCATGGCCCGAGCCGGTTCCACGCCGTACCAAAGCTGCGCGCGCAGGCTGTCGTGGCTCTCCACATGCCGCAAGCGCAACAGGTCGGGCGTTTCCGCATACTGCTGCTCATGCAGCCAGCGGCGCAGCCGGCTGACGAATTCCTCCGGCGGCAACTTACGCAGATCGTGATAGGCCTGGTAACATCCGGTGAAATCGTAAACCGCGTCGCTCACCGTGCCGTAAACGCTCCCCTGCGTCTCGGCCAGCAGCCCCCCGTCGCTCGGCTTGAGTTCCTTGACCGCCCCGCGAAGCGCGCGAAGCATGTTGAGTCCGCCTTGGAGTTGGGCGAAACTTGCCCGGGCGTAGGGGATCTCAGGATTCCAATTGGGGATCCGGCTTCCGGCCACCGCGTCCACCCGATAGCCGTCCACGTCGAACTGGCTCACGTAGTACCGAGCCACGTTGGCCATGTACGCCCGCCACGTCGGCCAGTTGAAATCGTAGCACCAGTAGGGCATGGTGGAGCCGTCTTCCTCATAGGCCAGCCACTCGGGATGCTCCTTGGCCCGGGGATAGTGGTTCGATCCGCCGTGCGGCACGCAGTCCTGCAAGACCTTCAGGCCCAGCTTGTGGGCTTTAGCCACCAGGGCCCGGTAGTCGTCGGCCGTGCCCAAGCCTTCTTGGAACTTGTAGTAGTCGCGCGGATGATACACGGCCGCGTCTTCGATCGGCATGATCCAGATCGCGTTGGCCCCCAGTTCGGCAATCTCGTCCAAGAGGGGCAAGGCGGCCTGGAATCCGCCCAGGTCCTTGAAGTTGCTGCCGATCGTCCCGCCCGGGTGAAAACTGTAAATCACGGCTTCGCGGAACCAAGCTGGCCGATCGGCCGGCGGCACATGCCCACGACGCCGCATCCAGTCGGGAATCCGCCGCAAGGCCGTCTCGCCGTTCGCCTCAATGATCCACAAGCACGCGGGCCCCACTTCCTGGCTGTCGCCCGGTTTCATTCGGGCTTGGACGTTGAAACTCTGCTGGACGCGGAGTGCTCCGTCCATTTCCTGCACCGTGACCGAGCCACGATCAGCCGCCGGACTCAGTTCGTCTGCGAGGCAGACGACCGATCGCTCCGCGTCGAGCTGCGCGACCAGCGGGGCCAAGCTTTGCCCAAAACTATGACGCCCGCCCGCCTTGAACTCCCGGGCCTCGAACCGCTGCGGCGGATACGTCCCTGGTGAGAAGTAATAGGCGTCCTTGGCCACGGCCAACGGCACGTGGCCCATCCAAAAACCCTTGAACTTCGTCGGTGCGTTCCCTTGCCAGGTGATCTTTGCCGACCGGGTGAGCATCGGCCACTCGGAATCCAACTCATAGCGCAAGTCGACCTGCCACGACCCCACGGCCAGCGACGCGACCGCGGTCCGCTCATTCACCTTCGTCAGGCCGATCAACCGCGGCTCGCCCCGCTTGGAACCGATGAGCCACTTGCCGTCCTCCGAGAGATCAAACGTTGCTGAGCCGTCGGCCGGATGGCTTAGCACCTTTCCCTGGTAGCGAATCTCGCTGACCGCCCCGCTTTTTCCCTCGAAACTCACCGCAAGCAAACCAGATTGGAGCACCACGGGAGTCGGCGACGGTTTTGCCGAAGGAGCAGCGACAAGAAGAAGGACGGACGTTACGAAAGCGGAGAACATGGCGGGACCTTGGGAGGCTGATTCCGAGCAGGGACACTTGGTCCATTATGCTCGGAATTCCCCAATTCGCAAGGAAATCGGCGTGGCCAATCTTCCACCCAACTGCTAAGCCCAGCCCCCCACCCCAGCCGTAATACAAGCGTCCTGCTTGTGCCGTAGCACAAGCATCTTGCTTGTGTCGTAGCATAAGCATCTTGCTTGTGCCGTAGCATAAGCATCTTGCTTGTGCCGTAGCATACGCATCCTGCTGGTACGCTGTCCCCAAGCATCCCGCCTGACCGTCCCACTGCGCAACTTGGCTCAAGAGCCGGAGCTTGCCGGAAAAACGCTAGCGATCGTTGTGTCAGTCGGCCAGGTTGAACTCGAACTGGTTCTCGCCGTCGGGCTTGATCTCCGCGGTCAGCCCCGACGTGCTGAAGTCGGCGTACTTCACCGGCAAGAGATGGGTTTCTTTGGGAGGGGCCAGGGACAATTCCGGATTGGCGTTGGACTTCTCTGTTTTGATTTTCGTGATCCGGACTTGCTGCACACCGGCCACCGCGCCGTCACCGGAATCGAACGTGGTCAGGGTGAAACGTCCGGCGCTGTCGGTGACGCCGAAGGCCGCGCGATTCTCGGCTACGGAGTTGAACACGACCGTCGCGCCGTCGACCGGCTTGCCCTTGTGGAGCACGACCCCCTGGGCCGGATAGGTCTTCGGCCGCTTGGCCGTCCACTCGTCGGAGGTTCGTGACGAACAGCCTACAGTCAGCAGAAGGAGGGGGAGTATGACGCTAGAGAGTATCAGGCGAGAGAACGATTGAGTTGTCATTGTGCTTCTCCTCAGTTGCTGGCGGGTTCGCCGCCATCCTTGGAGCCCATCGCTCCCCAGACCCCGTAGGGACTTACCCCGCTCGTCACGGCAGAAGAGGAGAGGTTGCCCGTATCGATGGTCTCGCTGACAAAGCGGACCGAACCGTCGGCCATTCCCACGTTGACACCGCCCGGATGGCGGCTGCCCATCGTGAGGATGCCGACGGTTGTTTCATTGTGGCAGACGGGATTATTGGGTGGAAGGATCGTGTTACAGCCGGTGTAGCCTGACCGCCCATCGCACCAGCGGGTCCCCAAGGAACGGTTCCGTTTCACTAGGGCCGACTCGTTCGTATAGCGACCGTTCGCATAACCTGCTCGGCAGTTGATGGGGTTGGTCGGATTCGCAGAGGAGTTCCGTCCAAACGCATTGCCCGCCGGCGGCCTGGCGATTTCGCCCATGGCAACGGTATTGCTCGTTCCGTCCGTGATTTCCGCAATCCGCGTGTAGCTATGAGGGCCGAAGATGCCGCGGACCGGGGTCTTCTTTGGGTAGGTGTAGGTACTGCTATCCCAGTGCAGATATTGGTAGGAGTCCCCCGTGCAAAACGCGTAGTTGTTCTGCCCCCAGCCCGTCACGTTGTCATCGTGGACCACGTCCTTCGTATCGATGTCCGAGGGACACAGAAGTGTGGAAATCTGCGTCTTCCAGGGCTGGAAAGCCGTGTTCCAGACGTAAGTCGGGCTCTTGGAGATCGTCTCGTACATCGGCATCTGTTCCAGAAAGGGGAGCATGCCGATGAAACCGCTGAAGCGCGGCGTGGTCGCGCCGTTCATGCCGCTTTCGGCCGGGCCGCCGATGAGAGCCGGAAAGGCGTTGTAGGTGTCGTAGTAGTTGTGCAAGGCCAGCCCCAATTGCTTGAAGTGGTTCGAACATTGGGCCCGCCGCGCCGCTTCCCGGGCGGCCTGAACCGCCGGCAAAAGCAACGCGATCAAGATTCCGATGATCGCAATCACCACGAGTAATTCCACGAGGGTGAACCCCCAGGGGCGTCGGGACAAACACGCCGGCTCTCGGCTGCAGGGAGTCTCCCCCTTCACGTTTGGCATTCGATAATCGGACATCGTACAAACTCCAGCACGGGGACAAGTATCGATCAAGGCAAAGCCGGAAAGGCTCGAAGCACTACGTTGTCAACGTACAGCAGACTGGTGGGAGAACTCTCCATATTCACGAAACTGACGCTGATCGGTTGGCCGACCAGCTCGGGATGTATGCTCGTGTTGAGCGATAGCGCGATGATCGGCTCCATCGCGTTGCGTTCCGCCACGGAAAAGGAGACGGCAAAGCTCTTGGCGTGCGTACCCGCGCCAAACGCGACACGCCCCCGCGCGCCAGGCACATTGCTCCCTACGTCGGCCGTGAGCACATAGACCGTGTTCGGCGCAAAATTGCGTTTCGGGGGATGCCCCGGCAGGCCGTCAAACCGCGTGGACAAAACGCTGACGGCCCCCTGGACCACGGCGTATTGCTCGCCGGTCACGCCCCGAATGGTCGTCCCCTTCGTGCGCAAGCCGTAAGGGCGATTCCAGAAGGGGGCCACGATGTCGCGGGTCTTGGCGTAGACTTGCGTCTTCGGATCGCTTGCCTGGGCATCACAAAAAGCGGGACCGACCGCCGGCTCTTCAAACGAACCGTTGTGTTGGGTCGGATCGATCAGCACCTTCACCGGCACCGGCGGCATCGTACGGGTGAACCGCTCGTGCCGCGCGACGGCCATCGCGATGATCTTGGGGAACCAGCCCAGCCCGCCGCCGGAATCGTTTGGGTCTTCGATCACTCTGGCCGCCTCCCCCGCGCGCAGAAGCTGGCCCGCGCCCATGGTGCCTTGAGGCGTGGTCGTGACGAGTCTCACCTCGCCGGAGAAGACAACCGTCTCCATCCGGCCGTCGGGAGCGACCTCGGCCCCAAACTCGGTGCCCAGGTCGGTCACGCTGGCCGTCGGCGTGTCGACGGCGAAACCGCGGGCCCGTTCGGTGGCCGCCTGCCCGGGCAGGCGGCCGAGGGCCAGCAATCCGCCCTTGGCCGACGTGGCGTGCTACGTCACCGGGCCCTGAAGCCTCGCCGTGAAGCCCGTGTCGTAGGTCAGTTCCAAAAGACCTGCCTCCAGATGAAACTTCTGCCCGATGCAGAACCGATCATAGAAGCCGGCCCGCGCGGCGCCGGCGCCCCACTGACAGGCATTCATCCCGGTAATCTGGCCCACGCCGACCGGGCGAAGTTCTTCGAACGAGGCCCTCTCCGCCAGCAAAGCTTGGGTCGTTTCCGGAGAACCGGCCGGCTTGTCCTCCCACATCCACTGCACAACGAAACTCACCAGTAACACCAGCGAGGCCCAGCCCAGGTACTTGACCACGCCAATTTGCGTCCAACGGCGCAGCGTGCCCCCCAGCGGCCCAAGCAGCGGGACAGCCGGGAGCCCATACTCTGGAGGTTCCGACGCAGGCCGCGGGGCCTTGGTCGGCACTGGCGGCACCGGGGTTGACTCAAGAATCGCCGAAATCAACTCCAACAGCGGCTCGACATCTTCTTCCCCCTCGGCTCCACAGCAACAAGCTTCTTCCTGGACGGCTGAAGGAGCGGGCACCGCAGGTGCCTCGCTCTTGATAGCCTCGATCACGCGTTCGATACAACGCTCCACGCGCGCCGGCTCGGGATGAAATAGGTGGGTAAGCAGTGTGTCGAGCAACTGAAAATCGGCAATCCGTTCATACGCCTCTGGCGTCAAGTCGCCGGCCAAGAGACGCTCTTCGCCGGCGTCCAAAAAGTCGTTGACAAACCCGTCGAGATCGAAATCGCGGTCATCAGGCGAGCCGGGCGAAGTCATGGGTGTTGTCCTCCCGGCGTCAGCTTGCGCAACACACAGTCCAACAGGGCACTCCGCGCCCGCTGAAGCCGCTTCTTGATCACCTCGACCGTCGTATTCAACCGCGAGGCGGTTTCGGCTCGTGACAAACGCATCGTGTAACGATGACGGATCGTCTCGCGCATCAACTCAGGAAGTTGTTCCAGACAACGCCGCAAGCAGTCGAGTTTCTCGTCGAACGTGTCCCCCGGCTGCTGCTGGATCGCCGCCAGCCGGGTCTCGAATTGCTCCAGCATGGCCTCGTTGCAGACAGGCATCGCTTTGGCCGCCTGGCGACGGTGGGCCAGCACCACCTTGGCCGCGATCCCCCGCAGCCACGGCCCAAACGGGCGACTCTGGTCAAAGCGGTCGCTCGTACGCCAGGCAATGAGCATCGTCTCCTGGAACAGGTCATCCACGACGGCCGGGTCGCGGACCGCCGAACGTAGATAGACCATCAGCATGGCCGCGTTTTCGCGGACAAGGATGCCAAACAGAGTCCTCGAATCAAGCGTCACGGCGCCCCCCCATTTGGATCGCCTCCAACTCAAGAGATGAAGTCATCTTCTTGAGTATTGGTTGGTGGCGGATCAAAAGGGGACAAAAAAGCCGCGTCACTTCTTCTGGGGCGAGAAATTCCGCGAAGAAGAGATCGAAAGCCCCGTTCCGGGACGGGACGCCGATAGGCTGCGGGG
>CAZLDQ010000065.1:0-25902 GCA_964558295.1 uncultured Planctomycetaceae bacterium
CGCGACGCGCCGGGCTGCACCGCGGCCCTCGTGGGGGCGGTGTGCGGCCACATGGCCACCACGCCGCACCGCGACAACTTCTTTCAGTTCGTCACCGCCCACGGCCCCTTCGAACTGACGGCGATCGTCCTCGCGGCGGCTGCGGGGATGCGTCTTGGGTTTGCCCTGGTCGACACGCACGGCCTGGCTCGCATCGCCTCGCTGCGTCGCGCCAGTGAGGGGGCGATGCCGACCTTGGTGGCGGCAATGATCATGTTCGCCATGGCGGCGATGATCGAAGGTTTCTTGTCCCCCTCGCCCGCCCCCTATTGGATCAAGGCCACGGTGGCCGTACTGTCGGCCGGCATGTTGATGTTTTACTTCGTACTCCTCGGTTACCCGCAGCGAGACTGAACGTGGAACTGGATCACCATCGCATCACGATCCGCGAGCGGAACTATGTCGACATCCTCGACCTGGCCCTGCGCGGGAGTCGCGAGTTCGCCTGGCCGCGCGCGACGGTCGTTTGCCTCGGGGTGGCGCCGATGATGCTGGGGAACAGGGGGCTGTTGTCGGGCTTCGAAGAGGAGGGCTTGGACACGGGCGGCCCGGCGCAGTATGCATTGCTGACGCTGCTTCTGATCGCCTTCGAAGCGCCGCTGGCCACGTCCCTGACCACGCTCTACCTGGGCCGGGCCATGTTCAGCCAGCGGCCGCGACTGCGGGAGGTTCTCCGCGACCTGCGTGATTCGCTGCCGCAACTGGTGCTCTACCAGATCCTCCTGCGACCGCTTTGCTTTCCCTGGACGTACCTGAACGAGGTCATCCTCCTGGACCGCAACCCGATCTGGCGCAAATCGTCCCAGGGACGCACCACCTACTCCCGGGCGAAGACCGTGCATCGGGGCGAGGGCGGCGACCTCTTTGGACGCTCGTTCATCTCCCTCGGGCTGGGCTCGCTGCTCATCGTAGCCGTGTGGCTCACGTTTGGCGCGGTGCACACGATGTTCGCCGGAGTCCTGGAATGGCCCCCGTCGATGCACACCTTCTACCTCCCCCTGGCAATTTGGATCGTCGTCTGCTACTTTGCGGTCGTCCGCTTTCTCGGCTATCTCGACTTGCGGATCCGCCGCGAGGGCTGGGAGGTCGAACTGGCGATGCGTGCGGAACGGGCGCGACTGACGAGGCACTGGGAATGAACGCCGCGCTGGCCAACCTGATGTTCTTCGCCCAGACCGAGCCGGACGCCTCGGTCGTGGCCGCACGCCGCGCCTTGGACAAATGGCAGTGGCCCCCGCGCTATCCGTGGTACGATTCGGCCCAAGACGCCGTCGCCCGGATCGACGTCTCCGAGCCCTGGTATGCCCAGTGGAATCTGGACTGGCTTCGCGACTGGTTCGACTTCGGCGGGTTCCGACTGTTCTCGATGTCCTCGTTCCAGTGGGTTGCCTGGATCGCCATCGCCCTGCTGATCGGCCTGGCGGCATACTTGCTCTTCCGCGCCTACCGCCGCAGCGAACCGGGGGCCATCGCCGATGCGGCCCCAACCGGTGCCTCGGATGCGGCCGCCGACCGCCGGCGCGTCGAAGCCTTGCCGCTTGACGGACGCAAACGGTCCGATTTCCTCGCTGAAGCGGCCCGCTGCTACGAGCAAGGCAACTATGCCGAAGCGATCATCTACCTGTTCAGCCACCAGCTTGTGGAACTCGACAAGCATGAGCTGATCCACCTGACCAAGGGCAAGACCAACCGCCAATACCTTCGCGAGCTCAGCCGGCGTCCGTCGCTTTGCCGCCTGATGGAACAGACGACCGTCGCCTTTGAAGGCGTCTTCTTCGGCCATCACCCCCTGGATCGCCATCACTTCGAAGCCTGTTGGTCCCGCCTGGATGAGTTCAACGCCCTCGTGGCGGAAGGGGAAGAATAATGCAGAATGCAGAATGCAGAATGCGGAATGAAAGAAACGGCCGCCGACGGCTGCGCTGCCGTTCTGCATTCTGCATTCTGGATTCCGAATTTCTTCTTCTCCTCCTCGCCGGTTGCCGGGCGGAGATCGAGACGACCTATGGCCAGCGGCAAGGGCCGACAGCCAGTTCCAGCGTCAATGGGACGGCCGTGTTGGCCGAGATGTTCGAGCGGGCGGGACACCGGGTGCTGTCCTGGCATAAGCTTTCCCCGCGTCTGCGCGAGCGGGCCGACTGCATTGTCTGGTTTCCCAACGACTTCGAGCCCCCGTCGAGCGAAGTCCGCCAGTGGTTGGAAGACTGGCTCGAAGCGGCGCCGGATCGGACGCTCGTGTATGTGGGACGCGACTTCGACGCCGCCGCCTGGTATTGGCAGAAGGTCGAGCCGGGCGCGCCCGCAGCTCAGCTCGCCGAGCTTCGCCAACGCAAGGCGACGGCCCTCGTCGACTTCCGGTCGGCCAGACAGAAGCTCGCCAAGGACACGGACTGCGAATGGTTCACGGCCCAACGCGAATACAAGCCTCGCGAGGTCCGCACGCTTCAGGGGAAGCCGTCGTGGCTCCAAGGGATCGACCCGGCCAGGCTGGAAATCGAGCTCAATGGCCGGATGAAGCCCTCGCCCGAGGCCGAGGTCGTCTTGAAGTCGGAGGGCGACATGCTCGTCAGCGTCGAGCCGTTCGGCGAAAGCCGGCTGATCGTGGTGTCCAACGGCTCCTTCCTGCTCAACCTGCCGCTGGTCAACCATGAGCATCGCAAACTGGCCGGACGCCTGATCGACGAGGTCGGCAAGCCCAAGCAGACGGTCGTCTTCCTGGAGAGTCGCGCCGGTGGCCCGCCGATTGTCGCCAACGATCCGTCGCCGAGTGTGCCCACGGGGCTGGAGATCTTCAATCTCTGGCCGACCAGTTGGATCCTCCTGCATCTGGTTGTCGTCGGGATCCTTCTCTGTTTCTCCCGCTATCCGATCTTCGGCTTGCCCCGCGATCTTCCGCCCGAAACCCCTTCCGACTTCGGCAAGCACGTCGAAGCCCTCGGCGAACTCCTCAGCCGTTCCGGCGACACCGCCTATGCCACGGCCTGCATCCTGCATTACCGGCAAAATGCCGAAGGCAGAATGATGAATGATGAAGTGAATCTCAAATCTCAAATCTCAAATCCTTGATCATGGCATCTCCGTTTGAACGCGATCCGGAATCGTTCCCGCAACAACCTCAAGTGAGTCCCATTGAGCCCGTCCAGGCTGATCCCGTCGGCGAGTCGGTGGCGATGGCCGAAGGAGCCGACACGTCGATCAAGCGGCTGTTCGACCGGATAACGGCCGAGATCCGCAAGGTCTACGTGGGACAAGACGAACTCGTCCTGGGGACGCTGGTGGCCCTGTTCTCCAGTGGCCACGTGCTGATCGAAAGCGTACCGGGCTTGGGCAAAACGCTCTTGGTGCGCGCGCTCGGTCAGGTGCTGGGGTGCAAGTTTGCCCGAATCCAGTTCACCGCCGACCTGATGCCCTCGGACATCACCGGCTCGCCGATCCTCGACATGAAGACCCAGGAGTTTCGCTTCCGCCCCGGGCCGGTCTTCACGCAGTTGCTCTTGGCCGACGAGATCAATCGTTCGCCGGCTAAGACCCACGCGGCCCTGCTCGAGGTGATGCAGGAATACCGGGTTACGATCGAGCGCACGAGTCATCGGATCGAAAAGCCGTTTCTGGTGTTGGCCACGCAGAACCCGATCGAATCTGAAGGGACCTACAACCTGCCCGAGGCCCAACTAGACCGGTTCATGTTCAAGCTGGTGGTCAACTATCCGTCGGCCGAGGAAGAGGCCAATATCCTTACGCTACACAGCGTGCAGGCGGACCTGGACCAGCGGTTGGAAAAGCTCGACACGGTCACCAGCCCGGCCGAGATTGTCGAGATGACTCGCGCGTGCAGCGACGTGTTCGTTGACCCGAAGCTGGTCCAGTATATCAACACGTTGGTGCGGACGACGCGACAGTGGCCGCAATTTTACCTGGGGGCCTCCCCCCGGGCAGGAATCGCCCTGATGCAGGGGGCCCGAACCCTGGCCGCCTTCCACGGCCGCGACTACGCCGTGCCTGATGACGTGGTGGAACTGGCGTTGCCCGCGTTGCGTCATCGCGTAATTCTCTCGGCCGAAGCGGAGGTCGAGGGACATAGCATCAACGAGGTGCTGACCGACATGATCCGCTCCGTTGAGGTGCCGCGACTTTGAGCGCTTTGACGCTAACCCTGGTGAAGCTTGCTCTGGTGGCCGGGCCGTTCGCGGTCCTGGCCGGGCTTCTGCGCATCTATCCCGAACGCCGACTGGTTAGGCTGGCCCTCGTGCCGGCCCTGTTGACGTTCGGACTCTTAGCGGTGCCGGGGCTCAAATGGCCGTTGGCCGTGCTCGATGGGCTGCTCGTGCTCGTGGCGTTCGTCGACCTGCTCGCGCTTCCCCGCTCGAACAGTTTTGCGGTTGTCCGGTACACGGGCCGCGTTGCCTCACTGCGCAAGCGTCATCGCGTCACGCTGGTGGTCGACAATCAGACCGACCGCGTCTATCGGCTGGCAGTTCGCGACGGCGTACCCCACCTGTTGAATCCAGAGCCGGACGAACTGACTGCCGAGTTGACCGGCCGTACCCGGACGACGGTGGAGTACCAACTCCGGCCGAGTCGGCGCGGGGCGTTCACGCTTCGCAGCGTGCATCTGAAGGTGCTGAGCCGTTGGGGGCTCTGGAAGCGGTTTTTGGACTATCCGTGCGAGACGGTTCTTCACGTCTATCCCGATCTGAAGCAGTTGGCCGAGTATGCCCTGCTGGCACGCACCAACCGGCTGAACCTCGTCGGCGTACGTCGCACGCGGCGGATCGGCTTGGATAACGACTTCGAGCGGCTTCGCGACTACACGATCGACGACAATTACAAGCATATCGAGTGGCGCGCGACTGCCCGGCGGCGCAAACTGACGGTCAAGGATTTTCAGTCCAGCCAGAGCCAGCGGTTGATCTTTCTTGTCGACTGCGGCCGGATGATGACCAACGAAGCGGCCGGACTGAGCCTGTTGGATCACGCCTTGAACTCGATGCTGATGCTCAGCTACGTGGCCTTGCGTCAGAACGACGCGGTGGGGCTGATTGCTTTCTCCGACGAGATCCACTGCTTCGTTCCGCCGCGCAACGGCATGGCCCAGATGAACCGCCTGCTGCACGCCTGCTTTGACCGCTTCCCCCGGCTGGTTGAATCACGCTACGATCAGGCGTTCCGTTATTTGGCCTCTCACGTGCGCAAGCGTTCGCTAGTCGTACTGGCCACCAACGTGATCGACGAGGTGAACGCCAACCAGGTGGAGCGTTACTTGACGAACCTCGTCGGTCGACACTTGCCGTTGGGCGTTTTCCTGCGCGACCGGCGATTGTTTGAAGCCCTGCAACTCGAACATCCCCAAGGCGACGCCTTCTGGCAAGCCGCCGCAGCCGCCGACATCCTCACCTGGCGCCATCAGGTGCTCCGCGATCTGAACAGCAAAGGCGCCCTGACCCTCGATATCTTCCCCGAAGAAATGACCGCCCCGCTCGTGAATCGTTATCTGGAGATCAAGGCCAGACACTTGTTGTAATGATGAATGCCAAATGATGAATGATGAATGGGGGCAGGACGATTCTGAGTTGAATTGAAACGGCAGCGCAACAAAAACGGGCAGCGGAAAACCGCTGCCCGGAGATTGCGGAGGTCGGAATGCAAGACTCATCTGCATTCAGCATTCATCATTTCTTCGCTTTCGGCAGTTTGCTCGACATCTCGCGGATCTTCTGGAGGGTCTCGGTCTGGATGTCGGCGTCGGGGATCTTGTTGGTGGCTAGTTCGGCTTCGTTGCAGACCTCACGGGCCTTAGCTGTGTTGCCCAGTTTGACGTACTTCCCGGCGATGTCAGCCAAGGTGAGCGACTTGCTGTAGGCGGTGTCGATCTTCTTGGCCGCATCGAGGGCCATGTCAAGGGTCTTGGCCGCTTCGTCCTTCTGCCCTAGTTCCGATTGGGTGATGGCCAGATCGGTCAGCATGTCGGCCTGGGCTTTGGCATCCTTCATGGACTTGGCCTGTTCGAAGTTGGCCTTGAGCAACCGATCGGCCTCGGGGGCCACGCCTGCCTTTTGATAGACAAGCACGGCCTGGTCCAGCACGACGGTCCGTGCGACAAGGTCTTCTTTTCCTTCGCCATCTTTCAGCTCACCGGCCAGTTTTTCCACATCCTGGAGCGTTTCGGTGACGCTCTCGGTGTCCTTCATCTCTGCCTGGGCCTTGGCTAACTTGATGAGAATTTGGGCCTTGACTTCCTTTTCCTTGATTTCCTTGGCGGCTTCGCGAGCACTTTTCATGGCGATCCGCGCGCCGGCTCTGTTGTCGAGTTGGGCCTGAGCCACGGCCACGGAGCCCCAAGCCTCGGCGCGGAGCATTACGTCTTCGATCTGTTTGCATTCATCGGCGGCCATGCCGATAGCCTGTTCGGCTTCCTGGCGGATGCCGAGCCCTTTGCGTTTCAACGCGAGTTTGGTGTACTTGATGGCCCGGACCGACGGATCCTGTTCTTTCTTGATTTTGGCCACCTGGCTGGCAAACGTCGCCCCGCCCGACTTGGACGTCTTTCCGCCCCCGCATCCCGCGATGGCTACCATCATCACTCCCACGCCAAGCCAAGAAAACAGTGCCGAACCGCGTCGAACCATGGTCTTCTCCTCAACCGATTTTGAATGCCACGAGACTGTTCCGAACGGAGTCCCCGCGGGGACGGGAAAGCCGGTCCATTATAGCGGGTTCGGTCGCCCATGCGAACCGACACCGCTTCCGAGTGGAGTGGTGTCACCCAACGTCCCTGCCAGCCCCCATCGGCCTCGACCGCCGCCACGGCTGCCGTCCGTTATTCAGAAGACGAGGTGCAGTTGGTTCAACCGAGCCTCGGCCTCAGCCATCAAGGCATCTTCCGCCGCTTCGTCCGCAGCCTCGTAGGTCACGGAAAATCGCAGGTGGGGCCCGGCATCATCCCAGGGTACCGTGCAGATCGAGTGTTCGGTGATCAGGTACTGGCTGGCGGCCTCGGCCGTGGCGAACTTCATCCCGTTGGCAAGTCCCTTGGGAGCAGGGGTGTAGAGGAAATACGTCCCACCTGGCATTTGGCACTTGAACCCACAACGTGAAAGCATCGTGACCAGCTTTTGGAGACGCCGTTGGTATTTCTCGCGGGTTCGTTGCGGAATCTCCGGATCATCCAACGCGGCAATCCCTGCCTTCTGGATGGCGATGAATTGGCCGGAGTCGCTGTTGTCCTTCACGTCGGCAAATGCCCGGACAATCTGCGGATTGCCGCAGACCCAACCTAAGCGCCAGCCGATCATGTTCCACCCCTTGGAAAGCGAATGGATCTCCACGCCCACCTCTTTGGCCCCGGGGACCTGGAGGAAGCTTAGCGGTGGGCTCTCGTAGCTCAAGATCACATGGGCCGCATCCTGAACCACGACGATCTCGTTAGCCCGGGCGAACTGGATTACCCGCTCAAAAAACTCCCGCGTGGCGACTTTGCCCGTCGGGCTGTTGGGATAGTTGATCACCAACAGCTTGGCTCGCCGGCGGATGTCGGCCGGAATCCCGTCCAAATCCGGATAGAAATCGTTTTCCGGTAAGAGTGGCAGGCGGTAAACCTCGCCACCATAGTATTTCGTATGGGTTCCGGCCACTGGGTAGCCGGGGACGGTCATCAGCGTCACGTCGCCCGGGTTGATGAAACAGGCGGGCAGCATGGCCAAGGCCGGTTTCGAGCCGATCGAGTGGTTGACCTCGGTTACGGGATCCAGTTCCACCCCGAATTGCCGTTTCATGAACCGGGCTACGGCTTCTTTGAAGCCTGGGATTCCGTTATCGGCATACCCCCGGTTCTCCGGTCGGCTGATCTCCTCGGCCATCCGCCGGCGCACCGCCTCGTCGGCCATCCCATCGTTCTCCCCGATGCCAAAGTCGACCAGTTTGCGTTCCGGGTGCTCGGCCAGGGCCTTGCGTTTCGCCCGTTTGATCTTCTCGAACTTGTAAATCTCCGTACCTTTGCCGTAATTCACACCGCCGATCCGCTCGGCAAACAACTTCTGGAAATAGGGATCACTCATAGGTCGCTGGGGTAAAAAAGAGGGGCTTATCGCCGAAGAGAAGCATTCAAGGTACTCAAGAAGCCGCGGTTGGACAAGCGGCGTTGTACGGTGGGGGGGTGAGTATCCTCCTAAGTTCTATCTGATTTTTACGATACAGATTGACAAGCAGTCGCTTCGAATGACAATACCAGGGGGGATGAGGTTCCATCTGGCTTGTTAATCACGGACTCCGAGCCAAGCCGTGTCGCCCAAGATGGGGCGGTTTGTCCGGCTCTGACAAAAACACGAGATTGCCGCTTAGTACTATTTAGGGGGTGCCTTGATGAGTCTGTCGCCCAGATTAGCAATCGCCGCCTGCCTGGCGATTGTGCTCTCCGCTGGCATTCCGGAGGCGCAAGCCGGCCTCGTGGCGCACTATACGTTCGATGAAGGAACCGGCGTGACTGTCCACAACTCGCTGGGGACGCTCGACGCCGTCGTGCAAAACAACACCTCTCCCGGTTGGACCGCCGGTCACATTGGCTCGGGAGCTCTCGCCTTCAGTGGCAGCGATTGGGCCGAAGCCTCGGGAAACCCGCTCAATGGAGCAAGTTCGTTTTCGGTGACCTGGTGGATGAACACCACGCAGGGTAGCAAGGATGCGGGGATCATCTCGGCCGACAACGGAGGAGGCAGCCGGTTCATGATCTGGCGCAACAATTCGGCACTCTATGCCGGTAGCTCGTTTATCAGTGAACTGGGAGCCGACAACTATCGCAACGATGGAGCGTGGCACCACTACGCCTTGATCAAGGAGAACAACGTCGGTTGGCAGCTCTACCGCGACGGAGTCGTTGTCGACACGGCCACGGCTCAGGCCACGTTCACCCAGGGCAACAGCCCGTTGCGGTTCGCCCGACACAGCAATCCTGCGGAGGGTTGCCGCTGGGCGGGTACGCTCGACGATGTTGCGATGTGGGACGAGACGATTTCCGCCCAGCAGGTGGCCTTAATCTATGGGCTCGGCACGCTGGCCGGCGTCAATGTGGGTGACAGTGCGATCCAGAACGTGTTGAACGCTTTCAACGCCGGTTCCGGGCATTACGCCACAGCCGGGGCCTATTCGTGGCGCTACGCGACGGCCAGCGAATTGGGCAGCGCATCGACCACCATCGGCACCCTTGGCGGTCAACTTGCCAGTCAGAACGCCTACATTATTCTCGACAGCAGCGGCAACGGGATTCTCTACAACGGCGCGGTGAACGGGGCCACCGTCGGCGCGGGAACCGCGATTCCCTTGGAAAGCGTGGATACGGCCAACGGTCCTCGCACGAATGTCGACCGGGGCTATGCGCGACTTCTGGCCCCCGGTCAGTACAAGGCCACGGAGTTTACGTTTGCTGCCGGACAAAGGGGCTCCGTGATCCCCTTTCTTGCCAAACTGGTCGGCCCTGACACCTTTGAAATCCTGGCCTTTGGCGATCAGGTGACCGTCGACGGCCCCGCATCGGTTAGCGAACCGCAGTTGATCACCGTGACCTTCGGCGGCGAAGACTGTTTCGTCCTTGACGAGGCCACCTGGATCTATGTCGGCTTTACCAACCCCTCGGGAACGAATAACCCGGTCCTCTTCGACAACGGGACGACGACCACGACCGCCCATCGGATCAGCACGGTTTTGATCACCGCTGTGGGGCAAACGGTGGGCGGTTTCAGCAGTTATCCGAATCTGGCTCGCACTTACGCGGTTGCCGTCACGATTCGGGCCGTTCCCGAACCGGCGACCTCCGCTCTGGCCGCCGTCGGCCTGATGGGGCTGATCGGCGGGGGGCTTACGAGGCGGAGCAAGTGAATCAGCTTTGCCCGCTAAACGAGGGGGAGCCCCAAGACGTTGCCGACCCGTAGCATCCGGTCAGCACGCGCAAAACACTTGCAATTCCTATCGGGGTTGTCTACATTGAAGGCGTGGCGTGGGTGGCTTCTGGGGGAAGTCTGCCGAAGAGTGTTCCCGGTTTGCAGAAACGCCTTCCTGGAGCATCGGTTGAAGAATTCCTACGAGCAGTCTTCTGCTTGGCTCTCTCCAGGCCCACGTGTTCAAGGAAACTCGTTTTTGGCATCTTGTATCCAATTGGAGTGGGGGTGTACGGTGCATCGGCGAACGCAGGCTTTTACGTTGGTCGAGCTGTTAGTTGTGATTGCGATCATCGGGATCTTGATCGCCCTGCTCTTGCCGGCCGTTCAGGCTGCTCGGGAAGCGGCTCGGCGCTCCCAATGCAGCAACAACCTCAAGCAAATGGGCCTGGCGCTGCACAACTATCACGACGTGATGAACCGTTTCCCGCCCGGAGCGATGTGAGATCCGGATCCGTCCTGGGTCACTGCGGGATATCCGGAATGTGAGCGGGGCTCTGTGCTGCTGCGGCTCTTGCCCTACATCGAACAGCAGAGCATCTACCAGGGCATCAACTTCAGCTTGAATACCAATAGCCAGACGATCAACGGGAAGCCGATTTACCAGATGATCATCCCCGCCTACGTTTGTCCGAGCGACAAAAACGATGGGTTGATGAACTCCTTGGCAGTGGCCAACTACGGGGCTAATCACGGTCCCACCGGTGTCAGTTCCACGGGCAATCCGAATTGCGCCTGCGCTGAGGGTGCGACGTGGAATACCTACCGCCCGAGTACGGCCTACTCGGAAAACAAGCCTGCCGGACCGTTTACCCGCATGGGCCACAAGTTCATGTGCCGGATGGCTGACGTGACCGATGGACTGTCGAGCACGATTTTCTTTGGCGAAGTCCGTCGCGACTGCTCAAGCCACAACCAGGGGGGCTGGGCCCGCACCAATAATGGCCAGGGACTTTTCACTACCTTGATTCCGATCAACTACAACTCGTGCGACCTGACAGCCAACCCAGACGGCTGCAAACGACATTGCAACTGGAACACCGAGTTTGGCTTCAAGTCGCTCCATCCCGGCGGGGCCCAATTCCTTTTCGGCGATGACGCCGTCCACTTCCTTTCCGAAACGATCGACCATGCCAACTATCAGGCCTTGGGCGATCGCGAAGGGGGGAAAGTGGCGACGGTACCGAACTAAGGGGCGACCGAAAAGTAATTTTCGAGTTCGACCTACGGGAAAAGAGAATCCGCGGGAATCTCTATCCGGTTGGAGGGGCTTGACGATGAGCGGATTCTCTTCCCATGTCAACCGGAGACCTTACCTTACCGAGTCGAAGCTGCTATCCAAGAAAAAGGAGGGACTGCGGTCACATCCGTGACAGCAGTTCGGTTTTTCACAAGGCAGTCCCTCCATTTGTAGGTCAAACGCAAAAGTCATTTTTCCGGTCGCCTCTGAGCCAGAGAAAAGGATTCCCATGCTGACCGCCCCCCGCATTTGGTGTGCCCTGCTGCTTGTCTCGTTCGTCGTGATCCTCAGTGGTTGCGGCCCAAAAGGGCTCGACACCGTCCCCGTCACCGGTACCGTTAAACTCGATGGCAAGCCGATGGCTGGTGCATCGGTCCTCTTCAGCCCCAAGGCCGGCGGACGGCCGGCCAGCGCGACGACCGACGAGTCGGGCAACTTCTCGCTGACGACCCTCACGCCCGGCGATGGTGCCCTGGTGGGCGAACATGCCGTCGGCGTAACACTGATCCAGACCAAAGGGGCCACCGGCGATCCGAACGCCCCGGGCCTATCCGGCTCGCTGAACTCCTCTCCGGCCGCCGTCCAGTGGATCATTCCCCAGAAGTATGCCAATCCGACCAGTTCGGGCCTGACCGTAACTGTCCAGTCTGGCATGGCCCCCGTAGTGCTGGATTTGCGTTCCAAGTAGCCCCGCGTCAGTCAATAGCCCACAACCCGTTGGGGCTCTCTTCTCCCTTCCCCTCACACGGAAGCGGGGTAATCGGCTTGCGATCTGTTTTTTCCTGGGGACTCTGCCTAAAATTCAGCATCGTGATCAAGATATGGCAGATTCGTGTTTCGATAGGATTCCTCGCCAGGGAACAACCCCATGTTTCGCAAGCAGATCTACCCCAATATCGTCCAGACCACCTTTGCAACCCCGTTGGTCCAACTCCAGCGTGTGATCCCGGCCGAACACGCCACCGTCCTGTTGAAACTGGAATTTTTCAATCCCTATTCCAGCGTCAAGGATCGGATTGGCCGAGCGATGATCGAGGCGGCCGAGCGCGACGGGCGTTTGACTCCAGAAACCGAGATCATCGAACCGACCAGCGGCAACACGGGCATCGCCCTGGCGTTTGTCGCTGCAGCCAAGGGTTACCGGCTCACGCTGACCATGCCGGAATCCATGAGTCTGGAGCGACGCGGCATGTTGCGGGCCTTGGGGGCCAATCTGGTCCTGACGCCGGCTAAGGACGGAATGAAGGGGGCGATTGCCAAGGCCGAGGAACTGGTCGCCACGACGCCCAATAGTTGGATGCCCCAGCAGTTTGAAAACCCGGCCAACCCGGCGATTCATGAAGCGACCACGGGCCGTGAAATCTGGGAGGACTCCGGGGGGCATGTCGACATGATCGTGGCTGGCGTGGGCACGGGTGGCACGATCACCGGCGTGACCCGCTACATTCGCCAGCACAATCCCCGGTTCCAAGCGATCGCTGTGGAGCCGGTCGACTCGCCGGTGATTTCCGGTGGCAAGCCGGGTCCGCACAAGATCCAGGGAATCGGTGCCGGCTTCATCCCGAAGAATCTGGACACGAGCCTCCTAAGCGGCGTGGAGACCGTGACCAACGAGGAGGCATTCCAATGGGCGCGGCGTCTGGCGCGGGAGGAAGGCATCCTGGGCGGGATCAGCACCGGGGCGAATGTCGCCGCAGCCGCCCGAGTGGCCGCCCGACCGGAGAACCGTGGCCGGCGGATCGTCACGGTGGCTTGCAGTTTCGGCGAGCGGTATCTCTCGACGCCCCTGTATCAGGAAGCCTACACCAATGGCACGGCCCAGGCCGTACCGGGGGGCGGTTGAAGCCATCCGCGTTGAGGCCTGAGCTCGGCACGCGTTGACAGCCGCTCTCCGCTCCGCTACAAGGAGGGTTTGAAGATCCATTTCGCCGGTAGACTCGTCCGCCGCGTTTCACGGCGGGCACGGTGAGCCGGCGAAATGGGGGACGCAAAAAGCCGCCGGCACGGAGACTTGCGCATTCTGCCGATCTCGCTCTGTCATCATGCGCAAACATCCTCTCCACACCAACCATGCTAGCTCTCTGGGCAATCCTGACCGAAGCCGACATCGAGGCCTATGCCGGTACCCTCGTGGTGCCTTCCTACCTGGCCCATCTGTACCTCGGACCGTTCCGATTCGCCGCGCAGGCGGCCAACACCGATGGTCGTCAGTCCTTGATGTTGACCTATTTGGGCGAAGGCCGGTTGGAGGAATACACGCTTGAGCCAGAACGCCACACGCGGGCCATGATCCGCTTCGTGAGCCCTGACCTTCAGGAGGAGCGGATCCAACTCCCGAAGGACGACGCCTGCTGGTTGTGGACTAATGAGGAGTCGGCAGAGCCGTGTCTGCGGGTTTACTTCGCTCCCATCGCCTCTGCCTTGAAGACGACGCTCGCCGAGCCGATAGGGCAAGCGGCGTATGTTTCGGTCTCCCGGGGCCATGTGTTTTTAGGCCGTTCGGTCGTCGAAGCGTACGTCGCCGCTTGGCTTGAGCATCTGGGTATCAAGCCCCCTGCCACGTTCGAGTTCGGCACCCCGGGCGCGGAGATCGAATTCCGGGCCGGCTCGATCGGCGGACATCTCGTCGTCGACGATCGCGAGACGGTCGACGATCTGCTCCACTTCGCCGGGCTGGACAAGGTGCTAAAGCAGTTGAGGCCGTTTGTCTCACTGGCCCTCAGTGGAGGCTCGGCCGCTGAGCGGGCTCTCCAGGACGACGGTCTTTTCCTCCCCCTCGTCCGGCAGGATGAGGAAGCCGCCGAACCGCCGTTAGCCTGACCGATAGTCTGCGAATCGGGGCTCCCCTTCGGCAGCCCAATCGGCGAAAATGGAGCTTTTAAGAAAACCTGCTTCTGCGTCCCCTGATTACGGTTCTATGTTTCCCGCTCTGGCGATTATTCAATCGTTTGTCGCGCCGGTGGTGGTGATTTCCGCCAACGGACTGCTTTGTCTAGCCTTCTACAATCGGCTGGCCGCGGTCATCAGCCGGCTCCGAACGATCAACAAGGAACGCTTTGACCTGCACACGCGCTTGTCAACCCTCCGGGACGAGGCCCCCGAGTCGTCGCAGGCCGGCTACCTCCGGCATCGGCTCACCATCCTCGACGAATTGGGCCACCAGTTGTTTGCCCGCGTGCAGGTGATCCGCGACTCCCTGATCCTTATGTTGGTCACTGTGGTCTGTATGCTCAGTTGTTCGCTGGCCTTGGGACTAGTTGCTGCTTTTCCCCAGATGGGCCCCGTAGCCTTGGTGTTGTTTGTTGCTGGCGTGGTGATCATGATCCTCGGCGTTGCTCGGGCGATTCAGGAACTGCGTATGACGCTCGGCACGCTCGTCTTCGAGCACGACATGCTCGAAAAGCTCCCCGAGGAGCAATCGGGCGAAGCCGAGATTGAGGCGTAAGCCTGAAGACGCGGCCGAAGCCGTCTACTTCTGCTGCGGTTCGGCCGAGGGTTCCGAAGGCACGGCCATCGGCATGCCTTCGCCCAACTTCGGTGCGCCCATCTGCATGCTGGCCAGCATGACCTTCTGCACGAAGCCCGTCAAATCCCGGGGCATTTTGAGACTCAAAAGGACCTGATCGTCTTCTTTCCGCAGTTTCAAGCCTTTGAGGATCTCGTCGCCGATCTCGACCATCGGATTCTCTGCCGGCGGCGGGGCGCCTTCGCCCGAGACCCGTTTCGACGTTTTCGGCGTCCTCGGCGTCCTCACCTGTTGCGAAAGCATCATCTTCAATAAGCCTAGCTGCCCATACAAATTGTCAGCCGAACTGGGTTTGGCGCCCACCAGGGTCAGACGCAGGAGAGTACCACCGGTGAGGTTAACTTGCAACGAGGCCGACTTCACATCCTGAAGCGCACCGGCGAGCATCTGCGTTTGCTGCGGCATTCCCTTCGATTCTGCACCTGTCGCCGGAGCAAAGCTCTTGGCCAATGGCTGGCCCAGCACCTCGACGACAATGTCACTCTTCAGGTTGCACCGTTTGAGTTGCTCCAACAGCGGCCGAGGCGCGTCGCTGGTCGCCAGCATCTTCTGAACCACCGGTTCGGGGCCGAGGACCAGAATGCGTGAACCGGCGACATAGGCTGCCCCGGCGACCTCCCCCTGGCCGGCCTTCTTGCTCGTGAAGACGGGCATTCCCTCGATTGTGCCTGGCTGGAGGTCGTCGAAGGCCTGCTTGAGGAACGCTTCGCTGTCGAAGTCCTCGGCAAACTGCAGGATCACTCCCGGTGGCGTCTTGGACTCAAACGTGGCCGGATCGAGTAACACCACTACCCGATGAAGTTTCTTGGGATCAATCTGCTGAGCGATCTTGGCCGTTGCCGGATTCTCCGCACTTCCCGGCATCATTCCCACGACAGTGCTTGCCGGCAGGATACTCATCAACGGTGAATCGGCGATTTGCTTGGGATGAACCACAATCGCCACGCAGAAATCGGAGGCAATGAATTGTGTCAAGTTCCCCTGATTGGCCTTGGCTTGGGCAACGGCCGGCGCCGTGTTCCCGCCGATCAGACTCAGACATATCGCAATTCCCAACGTACAGACGCAGGTTGCTCGCATCGTCCACCTCCCTCCCAGGAATGCCTCTCTCCTCGGGGAACGACCCCAAGGCCGGGCCAGCATGACTGCCCCATCTGCCCAATACCATAACCTCTCTCGCCCTCCGCTGGCAATCAATTGGTCTTGAGCATCCCCAGAGGATGCTCCCGGTTAGCCAAGGGGAAGGTCACGGCCGCCCCGAGCCGTTGGGACTCGAAAGCGGCCATGATCATTTCCAAAGTCGTGCGGGCTTCGTAGATGTTCGACAGCGGTTGGCGGTCTTCTTCTACGGCGGCGATCAGGTCGCGGACGGCCAGAATATTCCCCCCTTCAACCCGGCGATTCTCCAACACCTCGGGCTTGCCGACGCCGACCGAGCTGATTGGAATCCACTCCTTGACCTTGCTGCGCCCCTCGCCCCAGGAGGAGTCGGGCAGGTAGAACATGTCGGGCAGATGGCCGGGGTCGAACAGTTGCACGACCCCCTTGGTGCCGTAAATTTGGATACCAAACCGATTGGGCCGCCCCAGCCCGTCACGCACCGAATCGAAGTACCCGACCGCGCCTCCTTTGAGCCGATACATCGCATGCACGTTGTCGCCGGCCAAGGGGCCAAGCCCTTCGGGTCCTTCAACGACATCGGTTTTCTCGATCGGCCGGCCGTTCTGGTAGACCGAGGCCAAGCAGAGTTCCGGCTCACCGCCGAAGTGGTAAATCAGGTTGAGCATGTGTGTGCCGAGCACGATCAGGTCTTCGCTGCCGCCCCGCGTGTCTTCCTTCCCTCGCCCGCGAATCTCAACGATTTGGCCGAGTTTCCCCGACTTGATCAGTTCCCACACGTGAGGCAGCTTCGGGCTATAGCGGGTCTGATGGGCAATGGCCAGCTTGACCTTGTGTTTCTCGCAGGCGGCGACCATCGTGTCCGCCTCGGCCAACGTGCGGCACATCGGCTTTTCCATGTAGATCCCGCGCACCCCCCGCTCGGCTGCCGCCACGACCATGTCGCAATGCTGGTCGGGCCACCGCGGGCAGATGCTCACAAAGTCGGGCTTCGCCTCGTCAAGCATCTTGCGGTAGTCGCTATAGCCTTTCGGGTTGTTCAATCGCGTGACGGCTTCGGCCAGCCCCTTTTCGTTCGCATCGGCCACGGCGACGAGTTCCACGTCGGGCGTTTCCAGCCAGACCTTATCGAGCGAGTGGCCATAGTCGCCCTTGCCGGTGTGCCCAATCGCGGCGACCCGATACTTCGCCTTCTTCCCCGGCTCGGCCTGACTGCACCCGGTCTGCACGGCCGCGACCGTCAGGGCCGCCGCTCCCGCAAGAAATTCGCGACGGCCAAGAGAAGCTTTGTCTTCGTTCTTTCCACACATCGTATGGTTCTCCACGCTCTGAGGATGCAAACCGGCAAGGGGGAATGTCGAATGTCCAAATGCCGAAGGAATGACCAAAGGACGAAGCACGAATGGGTGGTTGGCGAAGTCGGAGTCTGCCGAAAACCTTTCGTGCTTCGTCATTGCGGCATTCGTCATTCCGTCGTTATTTGGACATTCGACATTTGTCCTTTCTGTCTTTCCCCGCAAAATACCTTCCCCGGCTGGTCAATGCAAGTCAGCACCCCCCAATCGCCGTTCAACTGTCATTGGGGGGCGGTCTCCCCGACGAATCACCGTACGAGGTACGTTGTCACCGCGGGTTCCGACCGGTACGATGGGTACGGGGCGGCCGAAGAACAACTTCCGCATTTGACCTACGGGAAAAGAGAAGAGGAATGGCCGACCTCAATGAGACGCAGATTCAGGGGGAAACCTACTTCGCTCCGGCGGCGCGGGTCAGTGGCGAGCAGTTGCACCAGGAAATCCTGTGGGCCAAGAACCCGGTGATCGACTCGCTCCTCGATTCCGTGTCCGGTCTGTTGGCCGTTCTCAACCCGCAGCGTCAGATCCTCGCGGTCAATGCGGCGCTGTTGGAGAGCTTGGGAGTCCAAGACGCCGCCGACGTCCTCGGTCTGCGTCCGGGAGAGGCGATCCAGTGTATTCACGCCAGGGAACTCCCCGGCGGCTGCGGCACCAGTCGGTTCTGCTCGACTTGTCAGGCGGCTATCGCCATTGTGACGAGCCTTGCTACCAAGGAACCGGTGGATCGGGAGTGCGCGATCCGCGTTCAGCGCAACGGCCGGCCAGCCGACCTTTACTTCCAGGTGCGTTGTGCGCCCCTGGTCTACGAGGAGCAACGTTTCCTTCTGCTCTTTCTCCGTGATATCACGGCGGAACAACAACGGGCCGCCCTGGAACGCGTCTTCTTCCACGACGTCGGCAACCTCCTCGGCGCCTTGACGTTCAAAAGCCTGCTATTGGCACAGGAGGCGACTGAACCGCGCATGCGGGAACTGTCCAGCCGGATTGGGCGGTTGGCCTCCCGGCTCGCCAAGGAAGTCGAAGTGCAGCGGGCCCTCTCCCTGGAGCCGCGGGTTTGCCAATTGACGTTCCAGGAGTTTCCCCTGGACCGCGTGGTTGATGAAATTCGGGAAACGTTTGCCAATCATCCGGTCGCAGAGGATAAGTCGCTCGACATCATCACCGCCGCCGTCGATCTGCGTCTGCGCACAGACCTCGCTCTCCTCCATCGAATCCTGATGAACATGCTGGTTAACGCCTTCGAAGCGACCGAAAAAGGTGGCCATGTGCGATTCTGGATCGAGGCGGCCGACGACGGCGTGACTTTTTGTGTCTGGAATCGTCAGGCCATTCCCCCGGAAGTCGCCCAGCGTCTCTTCCAACGTAACTTCACCACAAAACCTGGCCGGGGAAGAGGCTTGGGCACCTACGCCATGCGACTGCTGGGTGAAACGTACTTGCAGGGACGTGTCGGTTTCACCACTACCGAGGCCGACGGGACTGTCTTCCGCTTCTGGCTTCCACGAACGTAGCACGACGACCGCGGATCGAGCGATCGAGGGACTATACGACCGCTCGATCGGTGAGAAGCAGCGGATAATCGACCAGCGGGAGTCTGGCGAACGTCCAGGTGCCGTTTCCCTGACGCGTCCCTTCGATCTGACAGATCTCTTGCGTGAGGGGATCGACAAGCACAGGCTGGTCGAGCTTCGTACCGTGAAGCTCCACGGTCAGAGCGATTTCTCGGGCGGCAAACGTCTCGGGCAATTTCGACGGCCACCAGTAGGCACATAGGGCGTGGTCCCCACGGCGGAAACCGGCGCCAAAGAGCTTCGCCGGGTCCAGCGGTTGGCTGTCGCCGGGAGGCGGGACAAACGTCAACGGCAACTCGGCCCGCTGCGTCTGGGCATCGAACAGCGTGCAGAGACACTGGTAGGCGTAGAAAGACGGCTTGGGCGTATAATCTGTGCCGCGCAGGAGGCCTTTGAAGTTCGTTTTGCCGGTAGTTCCCTCGCCCCAGTTGTAGTTGACCATATCGACCAGATGGAAATAGGACGTCAATTCAAGGCCCAGACGCAGATCGTTGAGAATGCGTCGCAGTACCCAGCGGGCTTGCGTGGCCTCGGTCCACGCCAGATCGGCCAGGGCCCCGGAGCCGCCCGGTTGGGAGGGGCAGCCGTTCTCCCCTTGCCAGAGTTGGAGGCTCGGCTTGTGCTTGGCCAGCACTTCGCGCCAGGCGTTGACCTCCTCTTCGTACTTAGCCTCGGGAACGGGGCGGTAGGGATGGTAGGAGATCCGGTCGACGTACTCGCCCAGGCCGAGTTCCATGCACTGCTCAAAAAACTTCAGCGGCATCCCGGCAAAGGCCCCGCCGATGATCACCACGTCGGGAATCTGTCTGCGGATTTCCGGTACCGTCAGTTTGACGAACTCCACGTAGAGTCCCGGGTTCGGCTTGGTTGGCTTCCAGAAGTTGCGAATGTTCGACTCGTTCCAGATTTCCCAATGTTTGACCCGATCGCGGAAATGGTCGGCAAGCTTGCCCACATAGCGGAGCCAAGCGGCCTTGGCCGCGTCGCTGTTCGTGGGAATCCAACCGACCGCCGAGAAGTCGGGCGCCTCTGGCGTATAGAGCCGGTTGCCGTACCCCAAGTTGAACCACGGCTGGACCCCCTCGTTGCGCAGCGAGTCGACCACGCTGTCGAGCCAGGCGAAGTCGTATACTCCGGGAGTCTGCTCGGTGCGGGCCCAGCCGGTCTGGCAACGTGCCCACTTGACGCCCAATTGGCCGATCCACTCGTAGGTCCGCTCGGGTGTGAACATCTTGCGATCGAGGGTCTCGAACCCAACCGACAACGGCGAGGCGGCAATCGCCTTGGACGGCCGGGTGATGACCTTTCCCAAGACTCTCCGCTCAAACGCCGGCTTCACGGCCGCCGGCGCGGCAAAAGCCGGTTTCCCGAATAATCCCTTGGCCGCCGCAGCCGCGCCGCAGCAGAGGGTGGCAAACGAACGTCGAGTGAGCTTTTGCATCGGGCTTCTCCTGGCACAAGGACCGTCAAATCCGAGCCGGGGCGTGGGGAGCCCAACCCCAGGCATCATGATCAGTCTAGGCTGCCGGCGCCAGGGCTGCCAATAGACAGAGAGTTTGCGATTTGCATAGTTCGCCTGGGGGGGGTGTCATTGATTGAAAGAAGGGTAATACGTTCAGAAGACACGCGGAACAGCGAGGGGCAAGCCCCCGCCGCTACGCATTGGCCACTCGCCACGCTCCATTCATCCGGCCCGCTGGGCTGTGCGGTGATAGAAGTGTCGCACGACCTCCTCGGCGTGGAAGAGAAGCCATTTCTTCTGTGTATAGACGGCGTGGCCCGCGTGGTGCTTGGTGATACTCTCGTGAGGACGGCCGTAATCGACCAGCAATGTCGTTCCTTCCTCGGGAACGATTGTGCCCGCCTGAAAACGTTCCAAGAGGCCCAGTTCCGACGGACTGGGTTGCAAAAGACGCCCCAGGCGGTTGTCGGCCAGCCAAGCCCGCCAGGCGAAGATGCTGGGCATTACGTTCGTGCCGGCGATTCCCAGTTGTTGCACATAGTCGCCTTCGGTGGCCGAAAGGACGTCTAGAAACCGGGGGGGGAAGGCCGCTCGATACTCCGGCTGTCCCTCGGAAGGACGGCGGTGGATGAAATGGAGCAGTTGCCCATAGCCGGCTGAGTCCCAGCCATAGCGCACGGGCGTGCCGAAGGTGGCGATGTCCAACGGCAGGTGGGACGGGGTCAGAGAACCGCATTCCAGCAAGGCACGTACATGTTCCCAGACGGGAATATCCACACAACCGAGGATTGGCCAGCGATAGTAGATTTCCGCCGCCTTGAAGAACTCGTCGCTCGCCTCTCGCCCACCACCCAGCAGGTTGGTCACCAGCGCGAAGACATTGCCGGCGTGGCTATGGCCCCAGAGGAGCACTCGCTGATTCTCGGCCAGTTCGAGCGAGGCCAGTTCGTTCAACAGACGCACCGCCCCATCGGCCCGGCCAAGGTGATGGTTCTCGCTGGACCACTGGAACAGACGTACGGGAATCCGCGGGCGCTGGGGACGATTGATCGCCGCGCTGAACAACCGGGCAAAACTCTCCGTGTAGTTGCCCACGTCACCCGTCAGGCGATTGATCAACCGTCGGATCAACCGACGCAAGCCTTCGTTGGCGGCCGGAAAGACCCGGGCCAGTTCGCGGACGATCCCCAGCGTATCATCTCCGACGAACGTGCCATGGGCCAGGTAAACGGCCTTCACGCCGGCTGCTCGGAAGGCATCGCCCACTTCCAACATCCGGCGGCAGAACTCGTCACTTCCGACCGGCGGGTACACTCCCGGCTGCACGCGCCGCGGGGGGGAAGTGGGGGGTGTGTCCGTGTAAGTTTGATGCCGAAAGCGGTTCGCCTGGGGCATGCGGTCTTCCCGGATCGATGCGGTGAACGATGGTTTCGGAAGGATTGAACCCGAGCGTCCCCGACCAAGTCTCGTAGGGGCGATCCTTGCGCTCGTCCCCCTGGAAATAGGCCAGGTAAGTCATGACGTCGTCGGCGATGAACTCGTGTTCGCTGGGCGCCAGTTGGGTAGGGCGGTGAACGCGCCGCCAAGTCCCCGCGTTGAAGTACATCTGGTTGAGTACATACCCTTCGGCGTAGCTCGCATCCAGCGGGACGCTTTCGGCCGTGTGCGTATGCCCGTAAACGATGTGTTTCGAGCGGCGGTTGCGAAAATCCTGCTCGGCCATGGCCATTGCCGCGTAGGAATTCGATGTGGAGCCGCGAAGGCCATTGACCCACTGGAGAATGGAACTGGCCCAGCCGGTCGACAGCCGCTTGCTGAACTTCAAGACCTGTTGCAGGCCGTCCACCACGTCGTTGGGGCGCCACGTGTCGTGCTGATGGACAAAATCAATCGTCAGAAAATCGTCGACGATCCGATCCCAGACGCTTTTGACTCGCTTACGCATGGACGGCAATGGACAGGTTCGCTCCAGAATGCCGTCGATCCATACCGGGATCATCAGAAGCGGCCGGACATTGTCCATCTCGCGCAGGCCAAACACGGTACCGTCGGGTAAATCGTCGGCCAGTTGCTTTTCCACCTCCACGGCAAACCGGTTCAACAGCTCGATGACGATTACGTCGCCCAGACTGCTCGCGTCGCGGTCTCCCTCGAAATTCAAGGGGTCAAACAGATCGCCATGGCGAGCCGTGACTTTGTGGCGACGCATCGTCTGCAACAACTCGTCGCTTTCCACAATGTCGTGGGGAAACGGCGCGTCGGCCCGATTGGCCAACCCCATTTGACGCACGATCTTCTGCCGGAGTTCGTTCCAAGGCTCGCCCGAAAGGTGAAAGAACCAATCGTGATTGCCCACCATGTAGTGAATCCGAACCGGCACCGGCTGCGTGTGCCCCAGCGCTGGTCGCCCGTTGCGCAGCGCCGGCGCCACGCGAATCCCCTGCTCGGAGTTGAGATTCCGCAAGAGGCCCAGCGTCTCGTCGTTGCGTGCGAGAATCGCGTCGACAATCTGGTGGACCATCGTGGCCAGCGCGGGCGTGTCGGAATGGCTCCAGGGACGGATGCACTGCTGGGCATTCCACTGCGTGGAACGGATCACATCCAACACGTCGCCCAACAGGACCAGATCCATCCGTTCGATTGGCCGGTAGTTCCCGTCGGCACGCCAGGAGGCCGCTGCGGCCATCTCCTGCAGCCGTTCGGCAAAGATGGAAAACGCCCCAGGCGACACGGTCATGCCGCTAGTGCCGTCGGTCAGATGTAGGTCGCTGACTATGACCAGCATGGCCTCGTCCCTTGGCGCAAGTGCGCAGCTCGTAACGGACGTTCCCCACTCATAGGTGTTTATCGGCGGCCGATTACTCCGAACATAAGGTTTATTCCGTCTAATTAGCTCTTTGGCGGGGATTCCCGAAGTTCTCTTTCAATTGGGGCCCCCTGGTCGTGCAGTAGCTTGAGCATCCTGCTTGTTTAGCATAAGCATCCTGCTTGTGTAGCATAAGCATCCTGCTTGTGTAGTAGCACATGTACCCTGTTTGTCTGCTGGAAGCGAGGCATCCTGCCTTGCTCTCCGCACCCAGCATGGGCGGTTGCTTGCTCATCCGTAGGGGGCGGACTATGATGGCGGTTAGTTCCGTGCGACCTGCCCCCTGCCAAGGAGATCCGCCATGAGATACACATGCCTGATCGGGGTGACCACAGCCATTTTCGCAACCTTGAGCCTGCGAGCCAGCCTTCACGCTGCCGATGGCCTTCCGGTGAAAACGGCCCTTGATGCGACCCTCGCCGGGGAGAATCTGCTCACGCCTGAAGCATGGTCGCGTTACGAAAAGGGATTCGAGCGCGAGGGGGACCTGTTTGTCTGCGACAATGGAACCGATGGCGAAGCGCGCCGCGGCGTGGCTCAAAGCGTCATACTCAATCAGACGAAGCCCGAGCCGATCATCGCCTCGGCCTGGAGCAAGGCGGAAGATGTCAGCGGTTCGCCCGACAGCAACTACTCGCTCTATCTCGATTTGGTCTACACCGACGGCACGCAGCTTTGGGGACAAACGGCCCAGTTTGCCACGGGCACTCATGACTGGCAGCGTCGTCAGGTGATTGTGATGCCTGAAAAACCGGTTCAGCGGTTGACCTGCTATACGCTCCTCCGTAGCCACCGCGGCAAGGCTTGGTTCCGCGATATCCAGTTGCGTGTGATCCAAGCACCCGAAGGGGCCACGACGTTTGACGGCGTGCCGACCGTGCGTCGCAAGGCGAGCGTCGAGGGGTTTCAGGTCCGCGACGTGGCCGCCGACTCGGATTTCGTCGAGATTCAGCGGGCAGCCCTCGGCCTGAAGCTGGAAACCTCCCAAACCGTGCAGAACGGTGTCACGTTCCTCGACGTGACCGTTACCGACACAACCGGCAGGGATCGGGCTGTCACGCTGTTCTACGTGATCCCGATCGAGGCCAAGGGGCTCCATTGGTTCCACGATCCGCGACAGACGCTGCCGGTCGAGCTGTCGCGGGAGTATATGAACGCCGCGAGTTTCCACGCGGGGGCCAACGGGCGTCTGTCACGCTATCCGTTGGGTGCCGTGGCCAACACCGCGCAGGGCGTGGGCCTTGGGATCGACATGGCCCGGCCGGCCTTTTATCGGATCGGCTATAACTCCGGCACGGGCGAGTTGTTTCTGGCCTACGACCTGGGGCTGACCCTGGAGAAGCCGACGGCCCACGTGCGGTTCTGCCGTTTTGACTTCAAGCCCGACTGGGGATTCCGCAGTGCGGTGGCCCGCTACTACGCGGTGTTTCCCGAGGCCTTCCGCTGCCGCACGCCCGAGCAGGGCCTCTGGATGCCGTTTGCCAAGATCAGCAAGGTGAGCGGCTGGGAGGATTTCGGGTTCAAGTTCAAGGAGGGCAACGATGAAACCAAGTGGGACGATGTGCACGGGATCATCACATTTCGCTACACGGAACCAATGACCTGGTGGATGGCGATGCCCAAGGAGATGCCCCGCACCCTCGACGCCGCGACGGCCGAGGCCAAGCGATTGGCCGACCAAGGCAATACGGCGGCCCAAGCCCTTTTCACGAGCGGCTACCGCAACGAGGCTGGCCAGTTCCCCGCCCGGCTACTCGACACGCCGTGGTGCAACGGCGCCGTTTGGAGCATGAACTCCATGCCGGGGATTCCCGGCGAGGTGACCCACTTCAAGAACCACTGGAACGCCAGACTTCGGGAAAATCTTTATGGTCCCAACCGCGAGGGCGACCTGGACGGCGAGTACATCGATTCCAGCGAAGGCTACGTGACCGACGAGCTTGACTTCTGCCGAGCCCACTTCGCCGCAGCCGACACGCCGCTTTGTTTTGCCCTTGAAAGCCGCAAACCGGCGATTTTCCGTGGTCTGGTGGCCTTCGAGTATGTGCGCGGAATTGCCGACGACGTTCACGCCCTGGGCAAGTTGATGATGGCCAACTCCACACCGAGCCGGCTTTGCTGGCTCGCGCCGCTCTTGGAGGTGATGGGCACCGAGACCGATTGGCACCGCCAAGGCCGCTGGATGCCGATGTCCGACGCCGATTTGCTCTACCGCCGCACAATGTGCAAGGGCAAACCCTACTGTTTTCTGATGAACACGGTCTTCGAAGAGTTCTCCCACGAACTGGTTGAGAAGTATATGAAGCGTGCGTTGGCCTACGGGATGTTTCCCGGCTTCTTCAGCCACAACGCCTCCCAAGGGCATTACTTCACCCGGCCCGAGTTGTATGACCGCGACCGGCCGCTCTTCAAGAAATATGTCCCCTTGTGCAAGCTTGTAGCTGAGGCCGGCTGGGAGCCGATCACCAATGTCCGGTCAAACGACAAGCGGATCTATGTGGAACGTTTCGGCAACCGGTACCTGACCGTTTTGAACGACAGCCCCGAGCGGCGTACCGTCACCCTCACCCTCGACGGACAGCCCCCCGCCTCAATCCGTGAGTTGCTCAACGGTCAACGCCTCCCCTGCCAAGCCGGCCAACTCACGCTGACCCTCTCCGGCGAGGATGTCGCCGTGCTGGACGTCGATGGCTGGAAGCGACCTCATTGCTCCTCTGATTGATTGAATGGAGTCGTATTCGTATTGGGGGCCTGCTTTTCTAGTTTGCTGTGGGGTGCGGTTGCAGGAGGGCGGCGCG
>CAZLDQ010000066.1:0-25800 GCA_964558295.1 uncultured Planctomycetaceae bacterium
TGGTCCCGGCTGACCGGCAGGGACCAGGCTCCGCCGGTCGAGGCCGCCTTGAATTGGCTGCTGAACCAGGATACCGGCAAGGGGATTGCCCTTCGCTCGGGGCTCGGGTGGGGTTGTCCCGGGACCACAGGAGCGTGCGTGGAGACGGTTTTCAACTACGGGCATCGTGAGGTGGCCCGACGTTGGGCCCAATGGCTACTCGCGATCCAGCAGCCTGACGGCGCCTTCGACGAACACTCCTTTGACCGCACGGCTTGGGCGGTTCAGGGATTACTGGCCGCAAGTGACATGCTTCCCGAAGCGGAGGCCGCAATCGCCCGGGCTTGCAACTACCTCTGCACTTGGCTTGATACGGCGGTTCGACAGATGACATTGGCGGACGAGCCCGAGGCGACGCTCCCCCTGTTACCCCATGTCACTCCGCTTTTGGAAGCCGGACGCCGCTGGGCGAATGCCGATTGGATCATGTCGGCCCTTGGTGCTGCCGACCACTTTGCCGCTCCGCTCCCCGAGTCAGGCATTTTCCCCTTTGCCAATTGGATCGAATTCACCCTCCAACGCGACGGGCTTGACGCGGCTCGACGGGCGATGGAACCGATCGTGGCATTCGCGCAGCCCGTGGGTTCCGTCTCTCGTGGCTTCAGTCCGTCCACGGTTCTCAGCTTTGAACTGGCCCGTCTGGCTTCGCTTTGGTACCGGCTTGGCTGGCGGAAGGAGGCCGATCAGGCTCTAGCTTGTCTCGAACAACACCTCCACGGCAAAGGACGGTTTGAACTGAGCGAGTCATGGTTCACCTCCGACCACGGGACGCACGAGTCTGCTTTGGCGGCTAAACTCTACCTCGACGCGGTATTGTTCCGCGTCCAAGCCACATTTGAGGAGCACTGGCAGGAGTTTCCCGATACCATCCATCCGGGCGACGGTCGCATCGAGGCCGTCGGGCAGTGGCTCGCTTCACTTCCCGCCGAAGCCGCGGTGGCCGACGTGGGCTGTGGCAAGGGGCGTTTCCTGCGTCATCTACAGCCGCGTTTCACCCGGGTCCAGTTCACGGGCATCGACATCGCTTCCGCGATGCTGGATTGCTTGCCCGAGGGCATTGCCGCGCGCCAAGGGAGTCTACTGCGGATTCCCGCTGCGGACGGCGAATTCGATGGAGCGTTCACCGTTGAAGCATTGGAACATGCCTTGTTGCCGGAACTGGCGATTGCCGAGTTGTGCCGTGTGGTGCGTCCCGGCGGCCGGATCCTGGTGATCGACAAGAACCGCGCCAAGCAGGCCCTCTCCGAACACGATCCCTGGGAACGCTGGTTCACCCCCGAGGAACTCCGCACCTGGTTATCGCGATCCTGCGATGCGGTCCAGGTTCGCCCGGTATCGCACCTTGAAGGGCGTCCCGGTCGGGATCTGTTTCTCGCCGCCGAAGGCGTACGCCGTGGGTAACGCGTCTCTCTTCGTTACCCCAAAATCCGCCGCCAGCGGTCCAAGTTCCACTGGGCCTTTTCTGCCGGGCTCATCGTGCTGAAGTCGGGTTCGTCGGAGGATGGGACTGCTGACGCAGCGGCCGGCTTGGCCGTGGCTTTCTTCGTCGTGCCGCTGTAGGCGCTGGCGGTCTCTGTCTTCCGCAGGTCCTCTTCCAACGTACGATAGGGGGTGATCCCCAGCCGCTTCAGATCGGCGTGATACGCCCGCACGGCCTCTTGGGGACCGATCTGATCGTCGGCCACCAGACGCAGGTACTTGATGAACGTCAGTTGGTGCTCGGCGTTGTTGATCTTGCGTCCGTAGAGGGCCACCCGGGCACCGTACTTCTTGGCTTCCCAGAGCATGTGGAAGGCGTCGAAGCTTGTGCCGGCCGAACCGCCGAGTATGCCCACGACCAGCGAGCGATCGTAGCTGGCCAAAGCTTCCATCACGGCCGGACCGTGGTAGGCGATCTTCAAGAAGACGGGCCGCCCGCGGCTGGTCACGCCGGCCAAGGCGCGCACGATGTGGTCGGCCACGAACCGGCCCACGTCCGCCGGGGGCCGGTCCGACGCGTTCGGATCAAACACTTCGAGAAAGTGCCGAAACCCCTTGGCTTCGGCTTCCAGGCGGAATGCCCGGTAGGCTTCCAGCGACTGGCGGTCCAGCACCACGTCATTGTTGAAGGTCACTGAGTAGAGCCCCAGGTCGGCGCCCAGTTTGCGTTCGTTCGGCTCACACTGCACCTTGCCGCACATGATGTGGTCAATCGTAGCGGTGCGGAAGGGCATCGATGGCTGGCTCGGGTAGGCGCCGAGACCGCCGGCGAGCCAGATATCGGTCGTATCGTTAGCCCGGACGGCCGGCGTGACGTGGCTGTTGTCGAACAGGCGTTCACGGATCGTGAGTGCCTCGTTGGAACTGGCGCTCATCAACATGATATCCACGTAGCCCTGGGCGACAATCTCACGCATCAGTTGACGGTACTCGTCCAACGTGCGGAAGCGGCCTTCCTGGCTGTGGTGTTCGGGGCTGCGCCCCGGGGCCGAAAGTCCGAACGCCATATCGGCGTCCTTGGCGTCGGCCAGGATAAAGTCGGTTGACGACGGGTTCGCCAAAATGCGGGCCAGCTTCTGGTCCAACGACTTCTGCATTGCGTAAGCTCCTCGGTTGCCTCAGTGGCACCAGCATGATTGACCAGTGGAACGAGTTCTCCAGTATACCGTATCGCCCGTCAAGCCACACTCCCAGGAATCCCAATCGGGAGGGGATTCGGCGAGGAAAACGGAACCACTTTGCCCCGCGGATTCGATCGCGTGCCATGCCAGGCTGGGCTGAGTGCTCTAACTTGTTGTCGCGTCGAGCTTTACGCCCTGTCGTTTGATGCGTTTTGTCCCCTCGGCCACTTCGGGTCCGCCGCGACGGCTCAGGGGCGCCCCCCTTTGGTCTCGCGACGCCACCGTTTGCTTGAAAAGGCCGATCCGTCGAATTAGGATGAAGTCTGACGCGAATGCTATGGCCGGTGCCCCGATGCGCTTCGTGTAGGGAATTCACGGCTGTTTATGCGCTTGACCATGTCATGGCAGACCGGCGTCAGGGCGGGTCGGACGGACCACGGCGTCCGAGAGACGCTGGCCGTCGAGGTCGGTCTTGGAAGCTCACCGTTATCGCTGGTAGGAGTCAGAAAACATGTTTCGGACACTCGTTGGTTTAGCCGGAGGCTTGCTCCTCCTCAGCACCTCGTGGGCCACGGCCCAGGATACGATCCTCGGGCAGATGTATGGTGCGGGGGTCCACGCCTATTTCTCGAACGATGATACTCGGGCGTATGAGCAGTTCTCTGCGGCCATTAAGGCCGGGTCGCAGGATCCTCGCTGCCACTATTATCGTGGGCTGTGCCTGATCCGCATGGGCCGACCGGACGAGGCCAAGGCCGATTTTGAAATGGGCGCCAAACTCGAAACGGCCGACGTCAATCGGTTCTACAACGTTCCGGCCGCCTTGCAGCGAATCCAGGGCAATGACCGGTTGACCGTGGAACAGTACCGCACCCAGGCACGGATGGTGGCCTTGCAGCAACAGCGTGAGTTGCGTGCCGCCCGCTATGGCCAGCAGCGACTCGAAGAGCAGCGGGTGCTCTTGCAGCAGGCGGAAGCCGCACCGGCCACGCCTCCGGCGATGACCGCTCAACCCTCGACCGTCGGCGCCTTCCAAAGCGGCCCGATCGATGAGCCCAAAGCAGAGATGCCTGCCGCGCCGGCTGACGCCGAAGCGAAGTCGGCGGCCCCTGACGCCGGTCCATCTGCTACTCCGGCGGCTGACGACCCCTTTGCCACCAAACCAGCCAAGGCCGAGAAGACCGACGAAGGGATGAACGCCGAAGCAAAGCCGGCAGCCACGGCAGATGATCCGTTTGGTGTGGCCACAGAAAAGCCCGCTAAAGAAAAACCGGCGGCCATGGCGGACGACCCGTTCGGTGCAGCCGCCGACAAGCCCGCCGAACAGAAGCCGGCCGAAGAAAAGCCGGCGGCCATGGCGGATGCCCCCGCCGAGAAGCCTGCCGAGGAGAAGAAGGACGCGGCGATGGACGATCCGTTTGGCGAGAAGCCAGCGGAAGCCAAAAAAGATGAGAAAGCGGCCGGCGACAACCCGTTCGGTGGAGCAATGGATGCCGAAAAGCCTGCGGCAGACGAAGAAAAACCCGCGGCTGCGGAGGAAAAGAAGGCCGAGGGGGCGATGGCCGACAACCCGTTTGTCGATGAGAAGCCGGCGGCCAATGAGAAGCCGGCGGCCGACGAGAAACCGGCGGCCGACGAGAACAAAGAAGCTCCTGCTGAGAAAAAGGCCGACGGAGCCGTCCCTGCAGATCCCTTTGCCCAGTAAGCCTGGGAACATCTAGCCTCAGCCGCGTCCAAGGGACGGGGGAGGATTTCGACGGCTGGCAGAAGCCTGTCTGCGGCAGCGAAATCCTCGCCCGTTCTGTTTTTGCGGACCAACTGACATCAACACGTGGGTCCTCAGCTTGAGAGCCGGGGAGGCCCGTTGCCACGAGATGCCAGTTCCAAATTGCCTTCGCGGAACGCGGCAGCCATGGCGAGGGGGACGTCAGCTTCCGCCAGAACAACTCGGGCGCGATTGCGGGCCACTTCGGCCTTCATTTCCTGTTCGCGGGCCATGGCTAAGGCACGCCGTTCCTCCGCCTTCGCCCGGGCAACTCGGGTGTCGGCCTCCGCCTGATCCGCCTGCAGGCGGGCGCCGATGTTCTCGCCCACGTCAATGTCGGCAATGTCGATCGAAACGATCTGAAAGGCTGTCTGTGCATCGAGGCCGCGTGCCAACACGGCCTTGGAGATGTTGTCCGGGTTCTCCAGCACTTCCAGGTGCGTGTTTGCCGAGCCGATCGACGTGATGATCCCTTCACCGACCCGAGCAATGATCGTTTCTTCGGTAGCGCCGCCGATGAGCCGCTCCAGGTTGGTCCGCACGGTCACGCGGGCACGAACCTTCAGTTCCACGCCGTTTTTGGCGATTGCACTGAGCGTCGACTTATCCGACTTGTTCGGGTCGGGACAATCGATCACCTTGGGGTTCACGCTCGTGCGAACCGCATCGAGCACATCCCGGCCTGCCAGATCGATCGCCGCCGCCTGATCGAAGTCAAGGTTCAGGTCGGCACGATGGGCGGCGATCAAAGCCCGGATCACATTCGGCACATTCCCGCCGGCCAGGTAATGGGCCTCCAGACGCCGTGTGGTGAGGTCGCGTCCCAGGCCGGCCTGCATGGCCATAATCTTCGCCTGGACAATGACCCGCGAATCGACCTGCCGCAAGCTCATCCCGACGAGACTCCAAATGCTCACATGAGCACTCGACATATAGGCCTGAAACCAGAGGGTTCCATAGACCCAACCAACGATGAGCATGACCATGGCACAAAACGCCAGGACCAGCACCCCGATAATTATCCAGGGGGTCAGGCCTTGTTGGGCCAGCAAGAAAAGTCCATCCATCATGCCTATCTCCTGTCTGTTTGCGTAGACCGGACGAACCTCCGACACGCTTGACACCACACGGTAGCATACCGAATGGACCGGGTTGGGAAAAGGCACTCTCCCTCCGAATACCGATCTGCTATGCTTGTGATATGGCTCGCCCTGAATTAGCCCATCTGGAATTGTTGGCAGAAGTCGACGCTCTGGTCGAGGCCCTGAAGCATTGGTCCGAGCAGGCCCCGGCCTGGGGCCCTGCGCGGGCCTGCCGGGCCTTGGTCCACCGTCTCGTCGAACGAACCGACTTGATGCGGGTTCGGCTCGAGGCCCCGCTAGTGGTTGCCACCCTAGGGGGGACGGGGACGGGAAAAAGTCCCGTGGTCAATGCCTTGGTCGGCGCCGACGTGAGCCAAGCCGGCCGTGCACGCCCCACCACTCAGCGGCCGATTCTCATTTGTCGCCCAGGAATTACTCCGGAGACCCTGGGGATCACTTCCGACAGTGTGGAATGGGTCCATCGCGAGTTGCCGGCGTTACGCGATTTGGTGATCCTTGACTGCCCTGATCCCGACACCAGTGAGGCGGAAGCCCCGGGGACCAATCTAGCCCGCTTGCGGGAAATCCTGCCCCACTGCGACGTGCTCCTGGTCACCGGCACCCAGCAGAAGTACCGCAGTGCCCGGGTCCTGGAGGAGTTGGCCGCGGCCGCCGCGGGAGCCCGATTGGTTTTCGTACAGACTCACGCCGATCTGGAGCAGGATATTCGCAAGGATTGGGAAGCGGTTCTCCAGCAGGAGGAGTTTGCGACCGGACACATCTTCCTCGTAGACTCGTTGGCGGCGCTGGCCGACGCCCAAAACGGCTTGGCCCCACGCGGCGAATTCGCTGCTCTCTTGGATCTCCTGACCCGCCAACTGGCAGGCTCGACAGCCCTGCGAATTCGCCGGGCGAACTTCTTGGACTTGGTTAGCGACACCCTGAACGCCTGCAAAACGCGAATCCACGACGGGTTGCCCGCGGTCGCGCAAGTCCGCACCGCGATTGATGAACAACGGGCACGGCTCTCGAACCAATTGGCCGGCCAGATGCGCGACGAGCTATTGGCCAGCCGCCGCCAGTGGGAGAGCCGACTGGTGGGTAAGGCTGCCTCGCGATGGGGATTCAGCCCATTCGCCTTGGTTCTGCGAATCTATCAGGGCTTGGGGAGCTTGCTTTCCGGGGCCTTGTTGCTCCGGGCTCGAACGCCAGCCCAGGTTGCCCTATGGGGGGCGGTCGAAGGAGTCCGTGCCTTTCAGCGGATTCGCAGCCAACGCCAAGCCGACGCCAGCGCCCAACGGGCCTTGGCCGGCGTTTGGGCCCCCGGCGAATTGCGTGGCGCCGCACTGGTGCTGGACGGCTACGCGGCCGAAGCCGACCTTGACCGGCGCGTCGTTGCCCCGGAGACGGTAGCTAACGAAGCCGCCGTCGCGGGACAGGCATTTGTCGTCGATGTGTCCGTCGAACTGGAGGCGCTCTTGGACCGCGTGGCCCAACGCCACACCGGCTGGTTCACCCGTTGGCGTTACGACCTGCTGTTGTTGGCCATGCTCGGATTCCTCTTGTATCGGCCGGCCAAGAATTTCTTCTACGACTCCTGGCTTTCTACACCGCCGGAACCGCTTTACGGGCTGAATTTCTATGTGCTCTCGCTGTTTTGGCTTGCGCTTTGGGCCGGGCTGTTGCTCTGGACCTTCACAGGGCGTCTACGTCGCGGCTTGCGTCGCGAAGTCAACCAACTGGCTGAAGGTTGGCTCAAGGTCCGCCCCTCGCTGGCAGTCTTCGCCCAGTTGGAATCGCAGTGCGCTCAGGTCGAAGAGTTCGACCATCAGTTGGCCCGACTCCAACAACAGGTAGCCATCCTCCAGCACCGGTTGACGCTGCCGGACGAGAAACTGGGACATTCCGTGTAGGTCAAGTCAGCATTTCTGTCGCCCCTATCGTGGGTAGGGAACATTCCGGTGACCTGATCACCCCGCGACGCGTTATGATCTACCTCCTCCCCCAACCCAGGATGGGAGACGATTGGGATGTGGCGGGTAAAATAACTTGAGTGGTTGCAAAACAGGCCGGTTTATCTTCGGGACACCAAGGAGGAGAGTCATGCCCGACTACGAATTCGAATGCATGAAATGCCACACCGAGTTTACTCAACACCAGAGCTTTGAAGAGCACGACCAGCACAAACAAGTCCAGTGCCCAAAGTGCAAGAGTAAGAACGTCAAGCAGATGATCACCCCGGCGTTTGCCAAGACGTCGAAGAAGTCCTGAGCGGGAGGGCCTGGGAACGGGGCGAACGAAGAATCACTTCCGCGTTTGACCTTCAGGAAAAGAGAGTCCCGTAGCCCTTCCTCGGGCAAAGGAGCTTCGATGGGTGGATTTTCTTTTCCCCCGCTGTCTGAGGGCCAATCAATAGGTCGAATGGCCGCTTTCCTCGCAAAAACGAGACTCTTGAACCAACAACGGCATTGGCTCAACCGGCCTGTCGTTTTCGCCATTCGTCGAACGCCCGACGGATGGCGTCGAGGCTCGGGCAGCAGGCGCGACGCGCACTGTGATGCCGGACCGCTTCGTCCAGGTTACATTGCTTGACCCAATGCTGGTAGGCGATCACGGTGTTGGCCGAGCGGCCAATACCGGCCGTACAGTGTACGTAGACCCGATGTCCGGCGTCGAGCAATCGGGCGAGTTCGTCGACGCTGTCAACCAAGTGCTTGCAGAGATCGTCTTCATCGAAATCCAGGATGGGAATCCGGCGAATCTCGATCCCCGCTTGGCGATAGCCGGTTTCCATGCGCGGCCAGTCGACGCTGAGCCGCTCCAGATCTTCGTCCGTCTGGAGATTCAGCACGGCCGTAATGCCGAAATCACGTTTGAGCCGATCGATATCCCGCAGATCCTGAGGGTAGGTGCCGACAAAGATTTCGGGATGGATTTGATTCAGGTCCATGAGCAATTCGCGGTTGGATAGGTCGATCACCTACGGGGTTTGGAGAGCCTCCCAACGGGCGTGTTGCTCGGCGGTCAACACCTGCAATGCTTGCTTCCGCGCCTCATGGAACAACAGTTCTCGTTTGCGCGACCGCTGGTGACGTGAATCGCCTTGGGTATACTGGTCGAATTGGGCCAAGGCTTGATTGGTCGCGTCGACCAACTTTCGGAGCTGCTGTTGTTGGCTGGGACTGAGAGCCAAATGGGCGACCACCTCGGGAAGCAGCAGGGCTTCGGCACCAGGCGTGTGCGCCAGCATCGTTCGGACCGAAGCCGCGTTGGGTAATCCCTGCGTGTCAGAAGAAGACGTCTTGGCCGTATGCGCCGCATGTCCTACGGCCTCCCTCGGCGAGCCCGCAAAGGGCAGGAATCGCCAGGAGATGTCCGAGATATTCTTCACACGTTCTTGAGGCCGGGCGAACCTCATCCAGTGGGTGAACTGTTCCAGCGATTCCTCGTCCAACCCATACATGACTCCCACTGCCGTCAAGGGCGCGGCAACGATCATGATCCCGATGAACACGATGGCTCCGAACATCGAACTGCCTGGCATGATGTGCTGAGCCATTGCCTGCCATGGCGTTCTATCGCTCGGCAGCAGAGTGATTTCCAGCTCACGCAAGCATTGAAGGCCCAGCCGCCAGCCCGACTCCGGCGAATTCTCTTTGCCGCGTCCCACGCTGGCTACCCGCACTTCATAGCAAGTCATCGGCGTCCGCAGCCGGACAATCGCATCCACCTCCACACGGGGATCCGCCTCGATCAAAATACAGAATCCGCCCGCCGATTCATCGAGGATGCGGGCTGGAAATTGTCTGCGGCCAACGATCAAGGTGGAGTTGATTTGCGGATCGGCTTTGATGAAGCGAGCTCCGCGACGACGATCGTTGCCTGGGCGAATCGGCTGGTCGGTACTCTCGGTACTCAATTGCACTCTCCCGTCAGCTTGGCTCGCATACTTCCCCCTGCAAATTGTAGCACGCGATCGAGAGCCCCCTTTTTAGCTCTGCAACGTACTAACCAATCGCAGACCGTGAAAGAAGATTGCCAGCCCCCCGACGACGGCGAGCACGTTCTTGATCTGCTCGAATCGATAGGTGGCGGAAGAATCGACCGAAGCGGTTGTGTCGATTGCGCCGGGCGATACGACCGCGTCGCCCTGAGCGATGAGGCCGCGCGGAGCCGCCGCAGCCGGCGTTCCACCGACCGGTGGGAGCCGTCGCCAGCCTTCATCGATTTGGGAAGGTGGAGAGGCGGAACCCACTTCGGGAATCGCCGTAATGGGGCCCACGCCGATCGCGGCATAGGGCAACGGCGTCTCTTGCTCTGGTGTCACTTGCCGCGCCGCGACTTCCCGGCGGGATGGCAATTCCGAACTGACTCGGGGTTGCTGGGCAAGCATCGTCCCGCCTGCGGAAACCTGGGGGAAATCGGTCCCTAGGGGAGCAAGGAACCAACGCACCCGGCCACAGTAGCTTCCCGTGGTTCGCCCCCGGGCAGTGCCAAAGAGGACTCCGGCCAACTCGCCCCGGGCATTGAAGATTGGGCCGCCCGAGTCGCCTTGCCGTGCGCCGGCGGATAGTTCTACCATCTCAAATGGACGATTAGCGCCCGGCGACACGTATTGTGTGCAGCGTCCTGAGACCGCACGATATGAGTCGCTGCCGTAGCCGGCAATGGTCAATACCTCGCCCTGACGCGGGGCTTGGTTGGCCAGCGTCACCGGCGGCACCTGGGGACGCCAGATGGCCAGTGCCGCCAGATCCCAATCGCGATCGGTGCGCAGCACGACGGCCGGCGAGCGAAAACCGTCGGGAAAGACGACCGTAATCTGCCCCGTCGCCTCACAGACAACATGCCAATTCGTAATCACCAAGCCGTGCGTCTCATTGACGGCCACAAGCGAACCCGAGCCCAAGGACATGCTATCCCGGCCCGGCGCAATTACGCGAACCACCGCTGGGTGCGGCGTTGTTTGCGCCCACGGGCTGATGGCTGCCCAACCATTGCTCAGCGCCGGCCCATTGCCTGAGGACGCTGGAAGTCCCCAGGCAGCCGTCGCTGCAAGGAACACGAGCGCTACGCTCAGCAGCCGTCTCACCCCTGGGGTCTCACTTTGCGGTGACGGGAGTGGGGCCCCGCCGGCGGGCCTCGCTGGCCATGATCCGCCGAAGCAACTCCTGTCGCAGTTTTTCCAACTCAGCAACCTTCGCTGGCTTTTTGATATTGATAGGTTCCATGGCAATTAGGCGGCAATCGGTCGGCCACCCTTGAGGTCCTCGGCTCGAGCAGGGAAGTCCTGGCCAGCGTATACGCCTCCGGCAACCGGCGAGACGCCTCGCGAAAGGCATTCTCTACCAGTCTGGGCTGCGCGAGCCGAACGGAATCGCCAGCCAGGAACACGGCCGCGCCGCGGGCCTCCTCCAAGAGGTCCGTCGGCAAACAAAACGCCGCGCGCACTTCCGGCACGCCCGACGCTGTGCGGCGGATGGGCACAGTTGCGTCTCCTGCTCCGTCTGGGTGAAAATCCGGGCACTCGTGTCATCAAACGTCCTGCGTTGTCTGATCTGAAAACCACTTTCGGCCATTTCTCCATGGAAGCTGAGCTAGCATCCGACCTCGGGCAACACTTTGCGCAATGCCCCACGCTGTAGCAATCGTTAGAGTCTCTCGCCCTCTGGAAGGGGAGAGGGGTGAGAAAACGGGCCGCAGAAGCGGGCTGAGAACGGCCATCCAAGGGTGGCGTCTACCAACCAAGAGTGGCGGTCGCTACCATGATTCCCGCGATCGGGGAGCCACGTCTCACCAAAAATTCCGCGAGAATTCCGGGTGCCGGATGTCCCAAGAAAACACTCTGTGGCCGCTGAAGTTCCCCCAAAAAGCGGAAGGAATGCTCAGCACTTGCGAGGCAGATGGACCTATTGGCTTGCGGCCGCCGCTGCATCGATAAGGTGCCATGCCTGTTGGATATGGCGTCGCTCGACATTGGTTTGGCCGATCGACATGCGAAGTGTCAACTTGTCATTCAGCCGGGTATGGCTCAAAAACATCTTGCCTGAGTCGTTGAGCCGATCGAGGATTTGCTGATTGATCGCGTCTCCGCCGCGGTGACGGAAGCAGACCAGATTCAGGGGGACCGGCGCGGCTAGCTCAAACCGGGTGTCTGCCTTGACCCATCCGGCGAACTCCTGGGCAAGCGCTACATGCCGACGGACCCGCTCTTGGAGCCCCTCGACACCGAACGAGCGGATCACAAACCAGAGTTTCAACGCGCGGAACCGCCGGCCCAACGGGACTTGCCAATCACGATAGTCGATCACCGCACCCGATTGAGTGGCTTGGTTCTTCAGATACTCGGGCAGAATGCTCAACGTGCGAATCAAATGGGCCCGCTCGGCGACGAAGAAACAGTCGCAATCGAAATTCGTGAACATCCATTTGTGTGGATTGAATCCGTAGCTATCAGCCAGTTCCAGGCCTTGATGCATCTGACGGAACTCGGGGCAGAGGGCCGCTGTGCCGGCCAAAGCGGCGTCGACGTGCAACCACAGGTTGTGTTCCCGGCAGATCCGACCAATCTCAGGCAATGGGTCCATGGCGGTCGAAGAAGTCGTGCCGACCGTGGCGCAGACGAAACAGGGCACACGACCGGCTGCTTTGTCGGCGGCAATGGCCTCGGCGAGCCGGTCTGGCCGCATGGCAAAATGCTCGTCAACGTCGATCGCTCGAAGATTTTCGCTTCCCAGGCCGGCCACACGGATTCCCTTCTCGACCGACGAGTGGGTCTGGGTCGAAATATACGCCACCAGCGAGCCATCCGTGCCGTAGAGATTGCTCTTGCCGCCCGTGGCCCGCTCGCGCGCGGCAAGGATCGCGCACAGCGCGCCCGATGACGCCGAATCCTGTATCACACCACCGCCGGTCGAACTCGATTTGAAATGCTCCGGCAAGGCCAACATGTCCACGATCCAATCGAGCACGTGGGTTTCCAGTTCCGTGCATGCCGGGCTGGTCGCCCAAAGCATCCCTTGCACACCCAACCCGGCCGACAGCAGCTCGCCCAAGATCGAAGGGAACGAATTGTTCGAGGGAAAATACCCGAAAAAATTCGGCGATTGCCAGTGCGTAATCCCCGGCATGAGGATCTGGTCGACGTCCCGGAGCATAACCTCGAAAGACTCCCCTTTGCGTGGCGCTTCGGCCGGCAGCTTCGCCCGGATCTCCCCCGGCTTTACGCGGGATGCCACGGGATACTCTTCCACCCGCTCCAGGTAATTGGCAATCCAATCAACAAGTTCTTTTCCCCAGTATCGGAAATCGTCAGGCGTCATCATGGCCATAGTGATCCGCAGAGCAATCTATTGGAGTCGCAAGTGAAGCTACCATTATAACCGATCCGTTGGCTCAGGGGGCGAGTTGGGTTGCGGGTACAGGCGGGATGGCTAAAATGGAGGATGACGACTCATGCGTCCTCCTCACCCCACTCCTCGCCTCCAGCCCCCTCGATCCGATGACTTCGCAAGCGTCCCCGAACCACCCACTAGAACTGTTGGCGCCGGCTGGCGACTGGTCCGCCCTGGAGGCGGCCTTGGAGGCGGGGACCAATGCCGTTTACCTCGGATTGACTACGCTCAACGCGCGACGCCGGGCCAAGAACTTCTCCCAGGACGAGTTTGTCCAGGCGGTCGAAAAGATCCATGCCCACGGGGCTCGGGCTTATCTCACGCTCAACATCGATTTGGCTGAGCGCGAGGTGGGACAGGCCGCCCGAATCCTGGAACTGGCCCGCGAGTGCCGAGTCGATGCCGTATTGGTTCGCGATCCCGCCTTGTTGGCCTTGCACCCACACTTCCCGGAACTGGAGTTCCATTTCAGCACCCAGACCTGCATGGCCAATAGTGCCGATGTGGCCGCGGCCGGCCGACTTGGAGCCCGTCGCGTAGTGCTCGCCCGTGAGTTGTCGCTCTCCGAGATCGCGGCTGCCTCGGCCGTCCCGGGGGTCGAAACCGAAGTCTTTGTTCAGGGGGCGCTATGCTTCTGCATCTCGGGACGCTGCCTGCTATCGAGTTGGTCCGGTGGACGCAGCGGCAATCGCGGTTCATGCACCAGTCCTTGTCGGGTCCCCTGGAGCGTCGAGGACCAGCCCGCGGGGACACCGCTCTCGATGCGGGATCTCTCCTTGCTCCATCGCCTCGACGCCCTGCGCCGCGCCGGCGTGACGGCCCTGAAGATCGAAGGACGCCTGAAGACCGCCGCCTGGGTCAAAAAGGCGGTGAGTCTTTATCGGCGTGCCTTGAGCGGAGAGAACCTCGAACCGTTGCTGGCCGAGGCACGTGAACTCGGCGCGTACACAGGCCGCGTGTTCACCTCCGGTTATCTTGATGGCCAACGTGATGAACTGACCGGCGAGGCAGCACGCGAAGCCGCCTCCACGACCGAGTCGGACACAAAGCCATCCGCGTCGGAAGAAACGCCCGCCGAGACTGCACCGACGTACGATCTCGATGTGCTCATTGAGCCACGAGGGATTGTGTTTCGCTGCCGGTGTGGCGGAACGGAAACCGAATGGACCGTGCCCAAAACGGTCGTACGCCGCAAGCACAAGGCCGTCTCCGTCGGCCAACTGCTGGCCTATCTGTCCGATGTGCCAATCAAGGGCCATCTTCTCGGCCAGGGCGCGGCCAACGATTTCGATTTTCTCATGGTCCCCCGAGCAGTCAACGCCTTGGTCGATCGCATCTGGAGCGTCATCCGCCAATCACAGAAGACGCCGCCCGAACAGGTCCGCGTCGAGTTGCCCTCGGCGGTCCGCGACCAGCTTGCCGAAACCCAACCTTCAGCGGCCAATCGCCTGAAGCTCGGCGACCGGCCGAATCGGGTGCGACTGGAAGCCAGAGCCCTTGCCACCTTCGTCAAGCAAGTCCGGCCAGGTGCAGTCATCGTCGATGGCGCTAAGGCAGACGGACTTGATCGGCTCAAAGCCCTCTGCGCGGAAAAACGTGTTCCGCTGATTGTGGCCCTGCCACAGGTCTTCTTCGAACATGACCTGACAGCAATCAGCGAACTCGTACGTCGTTGTGTTGACGCCGATCTAACCGTCGAGGTCAACAGTTGGGGCGGGTGGCATTTGGCCAAAGCGGCCGGCGCACGCATGGAGGCCGGGCCCGGGTTTCCCGTCTTGAACACCCTGGCGGCCCGCATGCTCGCCAAGTGCGGCATGGAATCGGTCACCCTCTCCGTCGAAGCCGACCGCCGACAGTTGGAAGAAATCACGGCCCAGTGTCCGGTTCCTTGTTCGCTTGTCGTTTTCGGCCGTCCCGCGCTGATGACTTCACGCGTGCGGCTGCCTGAAGACTACCTGGACAAGATCCTGGCTGACCGCCGTGGTGTGCAGGTCATCGCGCATCAAGAGCGAGGACTCACGGTCTTCCGTCCGGTCGAGCCATTCGACCTGCGAGGTACGACGAACGAGGCGATTCGCGTGCGCCATCTGGTCGTCGACCTGGTCGGCTCCGACGATCCGCTGGCCGAGTGGCGAAATGTCCCGTTGGAAGACGACAAACCGCTCCGTTTTAACTACGACCGGCTGCTCGGGTAGGGCCCCGTCTGTGGACGAGGATGTGCTGCAAGCAGGGTAGTAGTTGATTAGAATAGAGGCTCATCTCGGCGCGGTTGTACTTTGGAAAGTAGCGTTGCGTCGTGAAAAACGTCTTGTGATGGAAGAGCCTTTTTGCCCCCCAACCAGTGAACAACGGAAGTCTTGCTGTAGGACTTGTCATCCTGGTAAGAGAACGCGGCGAGCAAGCACGCCGGCTAAATGGTCGGGGCCCGGAGCACGAGGTGAACGAGTTCTGGGGGGCAGTTCATGCGCACGGGGAATTCGCCGGAGAGACCGCAGGTGACATGGAGAATCGTGGGGGGGGTCTCGTAGAGCCCCCAGGCGTATTTTACCCCCTGGCGGCAGGGCGAAAAAATCGGGCCGATCAGCGGAAAGCGGATCTGGCCGCCGTGGGTGTGGCCGGCCAAGAGCAGATCGATTTCTTGAGATCGAGCCCAGCTGAGCTGGTCCGGGCTATGGGCCAGGGCAATACGAAAGGGCTTCCCCTCGACACGCGGCGCAGGGTCCAACTGGTCGTCGCGGAACCAAGGACGCTCATTGCCGGCCAAAAGGATCCGTTGACCGCGAAGAACCAGCTCGTGCCACCGCCCACCCAAGTCGACTAACCCTAATTCGGTCAACACCTGTCGCAAGCGGCGAGGGCCCACATGCAGATCGTGATTGCCTAGCACGAAATAGACGCCGTGGCGACTGACCAGTTGGCCGAAGGTTTCAGGAACCCAATCGATATAAGCTGGGTCGTCGATCAGATCGCCGGTGATACAGATCAGATCGGGCTGAAGCTCGTTTGTCAGACGTACGGCTTCGAGGAAATAGCTCTTGCCGATCCGGCCGGTGAAGTGGAAATCGGAGAGATGGACGATCGATAGCCGGTCAAGGGTACTGGGCAAGCGGGGGAGGGCCACGCCGCGATGAACCACGTTAAGTTGGAGGATTTCATTGCCCGGCAGGCGGACAAGCAGGTGATGTTCATCGGCGGTCTGCGCGGAGGGCTCGGGGACCGAGGTTCGCTGGTAGCGGAGTCCGGCCGGTCGGCGGTGGAGGAGATAACGCCAACTCCAGCCGCCAAGGGCCACCGCCGCGCCGAGCCAGCAAAGTCCCAGATAGCCTTTCGCCAGCCACGGCAGTCCGGGCATTCCGCCGCGATGGAGCAGCAGCCAGGCAAAGAGGAGTGGGAGAAACACGAGGGCTGCAAATGCGACGAGCGTGGCCACATCGCGAGGTCGTCCTTCGATGCATGTGCCGTGCAGGCGATTAACGAGCGTCACCCAAAGAAAGGCGTGTCCTAGCAGGGCCAGCAGCAGAAGGATCATCAGTCCGACCACGCGGAAACGAGGGGGCTCAAGGTTGCCCGACGGGGCCGAGAGAGGTGACGACCTGCTCGACGGTGCTAAGAAGCTGATCGAGTCGGAACGGTTTGTAGAGAATCGCCTGCAGGCCGGCTTGGCGGGCCTTGACGATCGAATGGTCCGGGTCGTAGCCGAAGCCGGTCATCAGGATGAGCGGCAACGGCTCGACATCCATTGCCTGTTGGAGCTTCTGCATGAACTGGAAACCGGACATGTCGGGCAGGCGGATATCGGCGATCACCACGTCGTAACCGCTGTTGCGGACCATGAACATCGCCTGTTCGCCGTCGGGGGCCGTCTCCACGACGCAACCGTAGCGTTCCAACAACGCATGGGCCGCGCTACGCACGGCGGGGTCTTCATCGACCAGCAGCACACGACGCCCATGGAGGGTCGGCCGTTCGGGTTGCGGAGGCGCCGGATGGGCTTGCGACGGCGTCATTTTTTGCCCCACTTTCTGGATCACCTGTTTGATGTCCCTTGCATTGCGCAGAATGCGCTGTAAGCGCTCGACGACTTCCGGTTCGTGGCCGATGTACCGCTCCATCACATTGACCGCGTCGTTAAGGATCTCGTCGACCGGCAACGCTACGGCGCTATGGATTGCCTCGACGCTAGCCGCCGCCGCGCTGGCCTTTTCCGCCTGGAGCAGTTCCAGCGTATTCAGGGCCACGGCCACATCACGGGTAAAGATCTCCAGGAATTGGAGGTCGCTCTCGGTAAACGCCCGCGGTTCGGCGCTTTCCACGTTGAAAGTGCCGATCACCTCGTCGTGTAACGTGAGCGGAACGGTCAACGAGCTTTTCGCGCCCCGGGATCCTTCCAAGTAGAGCGGGTCTTCCGTCGTGTCTTCGCAGAGGTAGCTCTTCCCGGTTGCGGCCACAAAGCCGGTAACGCCGTTGCCCTGCGGTTGGGCATAGAGTGCACGCTGCGCGGCCTCCGGTTCCATCCCCACGGTCAACAACGGTTCGAGCCGGCCGGTCTTCTGATCCAAAAGGCGGATTTCGACGACCTCGAAATTCAGCAGGCCCTGGGTAATGTGGAGGATGTTCGACTTGAGCAACTCGATGCGCTCTTCGACCGACATCTGCAACAGTTCACTGGGCGTCAGATCGGCCAGTTCCATGCCGGCCTGGTGAATCGCCGCCAACTTCTGTTGCTGCTGGACCTCGCGGCTCACGTCGCGCACGGTGACGATCAGGTGCCGCGGAGGACCGTTCACCTCGCGCACGGGAGCGGCGTGAACCTGGAAGTAGCGGTTGTCTTCCGACCGCAAGGTTGAACTGCTGGCCGTCCCCGTGGCCAGCGCCGTGTGGAAGGGGCAAAAATCGGGGCCAAGGATTTCTGGGCTTCCCAGGACGGTGTAAAAGTTGGCGCCGACGACTTGCTCGCGGGCGCTCCACTCGCGCAGTCGGGCGTTGCCCCAAACCACGGTGTTTTCGCTATCCAACAACGCCACGCCATCAGCCATCCCCTCGAGGATCTGCTGATTCTGCAAGAGACTGCCCAGCTCGAAGGCCTGTTGGAAATAGTTCGAGGCCACGTAAACGCCGTCGAACGCTTCGCGCGTGAGATAGACGAGCGCTCGCAATGGATTATCGACCACGACGACGTCGAACGTGCCAGCCGCTTGGCCAAACACTTGCTCGACGACCTGTGGCGAATCGCAGATGAACAGGATTCTCGGTTTTCCCGGCAATGTTTCTGCGCTCCGACGCACTGGTGCACTCACCCCTGGACGGCTATTCATTTTGATTATAGGGCCTTCTGGCAAACTGAACAACCGGAATTGGGGAGCTTTCCCTGCTCTCCTTGGATCGACCAATCCCCAAGACAAGTTGACTGCGTGGTTCCCCCGCTTGCAGTTTCTAGGGTTTGCCATGTTTCTCGTTGCCGTAAAGTCGCTACCGCTCATACAGGCAAAAAACTCGCGGCGTACGCCCGAGGGCGTCTTGGCCACAGTCAGCAGCACAAGGAGCGTACTGTGCCATTCCGTGGACGGTCGAAGCCTGCATCGCTTCGCTAAAACCGCGCTAATCGGCCCCTGTTCGGGCTCCGCCCTCTGCGTGGGACGCTCCCTGCTTTAGTCTCCGGCGCCGGACGCCGATCAAAGCTCATGAGACTGCAGCGGAGTGTCCCAAAGGCCCGCCGCAGGCAACGCGCAGCGGATAAGAGGATGCTGTCATGTGGCGATCGATGTTTTTGGCAATCGGTGTGTTTGTGGCGCTCCTCGGTGCCCAGTGCTTGGTCGTTCAGCGCTTTGTCATGAAATCGCAAGAAGTCGTGATCCAATCCAATATGGGGCTCCTCGGCGAAGAAAAGACAAAGATCACCAGGAAAAAGGAAATCCTGCCACCCCCCTGGGCCCCCTGGAGCCTGATGTCCACCGGCGTGATCACTTGCATCTATTCCTTCACGATCCCCGCTCGCGTCAAGAAATGATAAAGAATGCATCTGAAGGCTGAATGCTGAGGAGCACCACACAGCAGAGGGGTGCCGCTTAACCTTTCTTGACTAGCGATCCACATTCGTCGTTTAGCATTCGGCCTTTCCTCTTCACTTTCCTTCCCGCAACTGATCAAAGTATTCGCGGGCATGCTGGCGGTGTTTGCGAGGCATGTGCTGATCGGTGAGCGGGTCGGCCGCTTCACGGCGAGCGCTGTCGAATTGCTCCTGAATTTCGTGGCGCACGTCGTCGCGTCGATTGGGGCCGTCGACCTCGCCGACCACAGAGGCCGCCCCCTTGCCGGTTTTAACAGCGGCTTTCGTATCGTAGTACTTCACGTCGCCGGCTGCTTCAGGCCGTGCGCCTTTGCCACGTCCGCGTCCGCGTCCGCGGCCGTCACCAAGTTCGTCCCCCTGGCAGACGCAGCAACCGGCGCCGTTGCAGTGCGGGCAGTTCATCTGGTTTCGCCCCTGGGCCATCTGGTCTATCGCCTCGTTGATCAGGTCCATCTCCTGGAGTTGCTCTTGAAGACCATCCAACTCGTTTTGTAGTTCCCCCAGCGTGTCCGCAGCTTCTTGGAGTTGTCCCTGATTGAGGCACTTGGAGCATTGCCCCAGCTTGTTGGCGAATTGGTCGAGTTGATCAAGATCGGGCATTTGCTGGCGCAACTTGTCGAGTTGCTCCTGCAACTTGTTGGCTTCGTCGTGTTGACCGGCCTCCTGGGCCTGACGGATACGGGTTTCGAGATCCTTCTGCGCTTGTCGTTGCGCACGGGCCATCTCTTCGAGCTTCTCCTCCATCTGTTTGAGTTGTTCGGCCAGTCGCTTCTGTTCATCGTGGGAGAGACCGCCTTTGGCCAGATCTTCTTGGAGTCTTTTGAGTTGTTCGATTGCTTTTTGGAAATCGCCTCGTTGGATCTCGTCGAGCAATTTGTCGGCTGGCCCCTGGCCGATGTCCTTGAGTTGCTTGAACTGATTTTGGAGTCCTTCCGCCCCGCCGAGTTTTTGCCGCCGCTTCTGCAATTCGCGGGATAGATCGTTCAGCTTCACGAGGGCCTGTTTGCGATTCCCTTCGGTTTTGCTCGCCAGTTGGTCCACGTCCCGTTCCAAGCGGCGGAACAATTCTTCCGCATCCTTGAGGCCTTGTTTTTGGGCCGCCTTGCGTTGTTCAAGCAGTTTGTATCGCAGGCTGTCGCTGGATTGCTTGATTTGCTTTTGCACGACAGTTGCCGACGCAGCCGCGGTCTGCTTGCCGTTCGTGGCCGGAGGAACCAACAGCGCGACAAGCACCACGGCGACGGCCGGCAATACGGGCAGCAGGATTCGCCGGCCGGGGGCGACGGGGAAGTGCTGGCCGATTTCGACCTGTTCGATCCGGCGTCGGGCATCATCGATCAGCGCCTGCCCGAGTTCGCATTCCCGTTCCTCGATTGACATTGCCAGGCTGCTGGAAACGCGTTCCTTCAGCCCGCAACGGTGATCCAACTCAATGGCCGCATCGACCAACCCACGGCCTGTCGCAAGGGCCCAGGCAAACGCGGCCAGAAGTCCCAGGCCGACGGCTCCGCCCCCCCAGATCCAGCCCTCCACGCCCAACGGCCGGAACTTGTCAACACCGACGAGCGTCAGCGCCACCGAGAGCGTGCCACACAGGCACCAGCCCAGCGCGGCAAGGAACCTTTGCACTCCCAGCCGGCGCCGTACCCGCCGCACTTGTTTGAGGATCTGCTCCATGGTCGACTAGCGAGAACCGCCCCCCCTCTTGAGAGCTGATAGTCCATGTAACGAACTACTTCTGTATTCTATTCATCGGGACGTGTTGCGCCAAAAGCCGTCTGGGCCCAGGCTGAGCGTCCGGTAGATCCAACAGAGACACTCCACGCAGAGACGATTTCCGCTACAATGCCAAGTGAGTTGTCTGGAATCGAGACGCCAGCGGTCGTGCTGCGTCCTGTATCAACCGTGCGGTTCGTTCTCATGTATGGCATTGACGGTAGCTTGGGTGAGGGAATGGCGAGCAAGGTATTACCGGGAATTGTGGCCGTGGGCCTGTTGGGGCTGGTCGTTGGTTGTCGAGAGTCTGAGCCGGCCGGAAAGAAGGGGGCCGAGGCCCTCCCGAGCGAAGAAGCTGCGGCCGGGTCGCCGGTCGCTGTCCGTGTGGCCGACAGAACCGAGGTCGAGCAGGCGATTGCCAAACACCGGGGCCAGGTAGTGCTCGTCGATTTCTGGGCGACCTGGTGTCCGCCGTGCAAGGAACTCTTTCCCCATACGGTCGCATTGCACAAGCGGCTAGCGGGCGAAGGTTTGATCGTGATGTCCGTGAGTTTGGATGATCCGTCAATGGAATCAGCCGTTCGCGAGTTTCTCCAGGCCCACGGGGCAACGTTCGAGAACTTTATCAGTCGCCACGGCGCATCGCCCGAATCGACTCAGGCGTTTGGCATCAAGAATGATACACTGCCGTTTTTCAAGCTCTACGATCGTAACGGGAGACTCCAGAAGACCTTGGGGGGTGGTACACGGGTCGAGGCGGAGGAGATCGAACGGGCCGTGGAGGAACTCCTCCATCAAGAGTCTTCTGCCGCGGCGACGACCAAACCCCCATCGGCCAGATAGCAGGCTCGATCACTCCCTTCCAGGGAGAAAAGAGAGCTGACGGTGGTCGCGTTCCTTGTCGAAGGACGGGGATCTGAGGTATCTTGTGTTGTAGACACCGTGCTTTGTGCTTTTCTTATGAGGGGGGACAAACGTCCTCATCAAGATGTAACCCCTTGGCTAGTTGAGGCGTGAAGATGGATGGTTCCGTCGCGGGTCGAAGGTTGAGATGGATCCCCGTGCTGCTCGTCTGGGGCGGACTGTTGACGTCGCTCGGACGGTGCGCCGACGAAGCCCTGCCCAGTAAAGAGCAACTCCACGCGTTGATCGAAAAGCTGGGGGATGCCGACTACGCGGTCCGCGAACGGGCCCAAGAAGAGCTAGCCTCGCTGGGCTTCGAAGCCTTCGAGGCACTCAGCGAAGCGACGAACCACAGCGATCTTGAAGTGGTTGCCCGGGCCAAATACCTCTTGAGGCAGATCCGCGTCGAATGGAGCCAAGCCGACGATCCGGAGACGGTCAAAGCGGCCCTGGCAGACTACGATACGCTGGCGCCTGAGGAGCGTCTGAAACGAATTCGCCAGTTGGCTTGGCACCCGGGCGACGAGGCCCTGCCCGCCGTATGCCGCTTGATTCGCTACGAGCAGGCAATGCTCCTCTCGAAGCTCGCGGCCCTGGAGGTGCTCAATCGACTTCAGGCCGATCCAACAGTGCTGAAACGCTGGACTCACGTGCTCCAACAGCGCTTGGGGCACAGTGCACGCCCTGGCGTGAAGTGGCTGCAAGCCTACCTCCGTGCACGAGCAGAATCGAAGGAAGCGGTGGAAGCCTTTCTCGCCTTGGCTGACGCCGAACTGATCACGCTGAAACGGACTCCCGAGCAATCCAGCCCGCGGCTTACCGCAATGCTTCTCTATCATCTGGCGGCACTTCAGAAGCTCCAGGGACAGGCGGAAACGGCGGCGGCGACGGCTCAGCGGGGACGGGAGTTGAATCCGGGCAAAGAACCGATGACCCTGCTGGCACACATGGAGACCGCCGCGACTCTGAAGCGAGTCGGCCTTGGTGCCTGGGCAGAGGAAGAGTATCGCTATGTGATCGGGACGGAAGCTGAGGGCTTTGTCGCTCTCGCCTTCGTGAACCTGGCGGAAATGTACCACGACAATGGCCAAGACTTGAAAGCCGCGGCAACGCTTGAAGAACTCCTTCGCTTGGTCGAGACCAAGGCGGTGGACAATCTCAACGTCATCGACCGTGCTCCAGGAGGGCTTCGCGCACGGATGGCTTTCTTCCAAGCTTGCCATTGGGAACAGCAAGGGGATTTGGCCAAGCAGCGTCGCGCGCTCGATGAGGCACTTCAGCACGATCCGGGAGAAGTCGACACGTTGATCGCTTCTTACCATCTCCCCGGGCAAACCGCGGCCGATCGGCAGAGACTCCAGGGCTCTATTGCCAAGGCAACCATGGCGATGCGCAAGGAGGTCGACAATGATCCAGACGATGCGAACGCCTGCAACCAGTTCGCTTGGCTGGCTGGGAATACCGAGGGGGACGTGGACGAGGCCTTGCGTTGTGCCCACAAGGCCGTGGAGCTCAGCCCCGACAACGGCGCATATTTCGACACCCTGGCCCACGTCTACGCCGGCAAAGGCGACTATGCAAACGCCGTGAAATTTCAGAGCCGCGCCGTGGAATTGGAACCCCATTCGGGGCTGATCGCGCGGAAGCTGAAACTCTTTCAAGAGAAGCTGAAGCAACAACAAGCAGCTGAGAAATCATGAAGCATTTGTACGTCAACGGCATCAACTTGGCCACGGTGGATCGCGGCAGCGGAAGCCCGCTGGTGTTGGTACACGGGTTTCCGCTAAACCACGCGATGTGGAACGCCCAGATCGAAGCATTTTCGTCCCGCCATCGGGTGATTGTTCCTGACTTGCGTGGGTTTGGTGCCAGCGGGGTGACGGAAGGGACGGTGACGATGGAGCAATTTGCCGACGACTTGGCGGCGTTGCTTGATGCGTTGGGAGTCGAAGGGCGGGTGACTCTGGGCGGCCTGTCGATGGGCGGTTATATTGCCTGGGCCTTTTGGCGCAAATATCCAGCCCGAGTGCAGGCCCTGATCCTCTGCGACACACGCGCGGCGGCCGACGCGCCGGAGGCCGCGGCCAATCGTCTTGCCTTGGCTGAGCGTGTGCTCCACGAGGGGCCGGGGCCGCTGGCCGAGGGGATGCTGCCCAAACTAACGGCGGCGAGCACGCCCAAAACGCGCCCGGAAGTAGTCGAGACACTTCGGCAAATGATTCTCGCCACGAATCCACAGGGGATCGCCGCCGCTTCACGTGGCATGGCCGCGCGGCCCGACGTAACCCCATGGCTCTCACAAATCGGCTGCCGGACGCTAGTGGTTGTGGGACAAGAGGACACAATCTCTCCGGTGGCTGAGATGCAAAGCATTGCCGCGGCGATTCCCGGCGCGCAGTTGGTCGAGATTAGCGGCGCCGGTCATATGTCGCCGTTGGAAAACCCGGTGGAAGTGAACGCCGCGATAGGGGCATTCCTAGCCGAAGAGGAATAACGTCCCAACCTTGCCGAGCGTCGCGTGCTCGGCTTTGAAGCAGGCCCTAGGGAGTGACCGGAGAACAACTTCCGCGTCTGGCCTACGGGATCTGGATCAACGACTGGCTTTTGCCGATGGCGTAGTCGTCAGGGAAGGTGGGAAAGGCCTCGACCAAGAGACAGCGCCTGCGGGTTTCGATATTGATATAACTCAAGGCGCCCAACGCGATGCGGCCGCTGGAATCGAACTTGTGAAAGAGCCCTTCGCCTTGGGCATCGCGGACCAACTCTTCCTGGAAGGTCCAAAAGACCTCGGGCTCGACCGGTTCGAGTTGGAAGCTCATCCGATAGGTGACCCCACCGCGGCATTCGACGCAGTCGCTCCGTTGGCCTTTGAGGCGGTAAGACATCAAGCGTCGTCGTTCGGGCAACGGGTGATGGGCGCTGGTGGCCACTTCGGTAAGCGTCAGGCCGCCGTAGCGCCAAGTGACGACGTGGCCGGCGCTGGTGATGTCGATTCTGACTTGATACTCTCCACGCTCGACGGTTCGCGAATCGTAGACCTCGAAAAGCTCCGGATGTAAGGGGCGTCCATAGAGTTGGAAAACCAATTCCGCAACTTTCGGTCGAACAGTGAGCACGAGATAGCTTCCTTTACTCGTCTCGATTCCAGTTGTCTACGAGATCCATCGCATCTGCAAGTACATTATAAGAGTTGACCGCAACAAGTACAAAGGGCGGTTTTTCAGATGAGTTGGGCGTCGCCATTTTTGGGACTTGACAAATCTTCTTCCGCTGTTCAAAAGGGGTTCTGCTAGCTCAGAGCAGCCCGACCAGAATGTCGTAGCCGGCATGGGCTCCGGCGGCAATGCCAAAGCCGCGGCAAACAAAAAGTGTGCCGAAGAAGACTCCCGCCAGGAAGCGGAAGATGAAGCTGAACCAGAACGAGGACGCCCACAGGTGGATCGGTTCGCCGTAGGCGCCAACGTAGTGAGCCAAGGCAAAGGCGAAGCTGGTGGCAAGAACCGCCGCGATGAGACTCTTTTGCGGCGTGCCGCCGGCACGTCGCACGGCCCCCACGGCAAGCGACAGCAGAATTAGCCGGAACAGCAGCTCCTCATAGACACCGGCTCCGAGAAAGCCTACCAGCCCCCGCAGGCTGGTCCCCAACTCCAGGTGGAGGGCGGGCAGTGGGAATACACTCCCTGGCGGTCCGGAGATTCTTTGGAGTAGTTCTCCCTGCAACTGCAAGATCAGCCGCAACACGACTGCCAGACATGCACACTCGATGGCCATACCGGACAAGACACCAGGCGAGACTCGCCACGGCTGGCGTGTGGTGTGGTGCCAACCCAACAGGATGCAGACCGTCAGAGTGGGGAGCAGAAAATACTGCCCGAAGCCGAGCAGTTCCAAGAGTTGCCGCAGCCAGACATCGGCACCGTTGCGGACCGCCTGGGGGCCAAGTGCTAGCACTCCGACCTCATAGACAAGCAACAGCGGCAAGATGAACACCAAGCTGGTCAGGGGCCGACGCGACTCGACCCAATAGCTAGGGGTCGCTTCCGCAGCCGGTGCAAGCGGCTCGTCCGGGAGTGGGGCGGGAGCCGAAGTCACGGTTGCCTCCGGGGGGGCGAGATGGGTCGTCCAACGGGTACGCAGCTTCTGGAGCCTACCGGATCTTTGTCTCGGGTGGAAGTGCGGCGGGTGCGGCTGAAGGTTCGTGGCGAGTTTAGGCGGCTCGGCGAAGGTGGGCCTC
>CAZLDQ010000067.1:0-25794 GCA_964558295.1 uncultured Planctomycetaceae bacterium
AATAAACAGGGTCTCCGCCGCGCGCTTGCCTTCGTCGTAGCAGGCGCGAGGGCCGATCGGGTTGACGGCGCCGCGGTAGGTTTCCGGCTGGGGATGGATTTCCGGATCACCGTAGACCTCACTGGTCGACGCCTGGAGGACTTTGGCCCGACAGCGTTTGGCCATCCCTAAGACATTGATCGCCCCCATCACCGAAGTCTTCATTGTCTTGATGGGGTTGTACTGGTAGTGTCCCGGGGCGGCCGGACAGGCCAGATTATAGATTTCGTCGACTTCGAGGAAGAAGGGCAAGGTTACGTCGTGCCGAATCAGCTCGAAGTTGGGCCGCGCCAACAGGTGGGCGACGTTGGTCTTCTGGCTGGTGAAGAAGTTGTCCAGGCAGATGACGTCGTGCCCCTCGTCAACCAGCCGTTCGCAGAGATGGGACCCGAGAAACCCGGCCCCTCCGGTTACCAGAATCCGTTTGAGCGACGCCACGTCAGGAATCTCCTTGAAGAGTACCTAACAAGTCTACCGCGTGCGCCGTTGCCGGGCAACCCAAACGTTGGACGGGGAGCGACGGGCGAAGGGACAAAGGAGGAAGGGGGCGAAGAAGGTCGGATGTCGGTAATACGGTTTCCCTACACTTAGCGTAGATCTCCGTATCGGTCACAATAGTCGGGCGGCGACTCTCCGAAATCAGGGGCCAATGATGCGTGAAGAAGCCTTACGCTATCTCAACCTGCTCTCGATCTTCCATTATGTGATCGCGGGCATTGGCGGCTTGTCTGCCTGTCTTCCCATTTTGCACTTGGTCATGGGAATCCTTCTCGTCATGGCGGCCCTGCCCGGTCCCGAAGCCTCACCTCGCGTGATGGACTGGTTTTTCATCGGAATCGCAAGCACCATGATTGTCTTCTGGGCGTTTCAACCGCGTCTGATCGCAAAGGAGCAGTGAGGCCGTTCCACTGATCTTCGTGTCCCACTCTCTACGTCACGCTTGGCAGGTGGATGCAAAACACGCTCCCCTCGCCAACGGTGCTCTTTACCGTGGCGTAGCCGCCGTGGACCTGCGCGATATGTTTGACGATGGCCAGTCCGAGGCCGGTGCCGCCAAGTTCACGGCTGCGGGCGCGATCGACGCGGTAGAACCGTTCGAAGATCCGCGGCAGGTGTTCTTTGGGGATGCCTGCACCTTGGTCTTCCACGCGGATAATGACCTCGCTCCCCTCGGGGAAGGCGGTCACATGGACCTTCTGACCCGCGGGGCTGTATTTGATGGCGTTGTCGACGAGATTGACGACGGCCTGTTCCAAGAGGGCCGCATTGATCCGGGTGGAGAGTTGTTCATCGCAAGCGATCTCGACACGGATCTGTTTGGCCTCGGCCTTGAGCTGGCAGACCTCCACGGCGGTAAGGAGCACCTGGCGGATCGCGCCTGGCTCCAGGGTAATCTCCGCTTTGTCTGAATCTTGCTCCAGGCGCGAGAGGGTCAGGAGGTCTTCGATGATCGAGTTGAGGCGATCGGCCTGAGAGGCCACGATTCGCAGGAATCGCTGGGCGTCGGCCGGGTCGTGCATGGCGCCGTCGAGAAGCGTTTCGACGAAGCCCTTGATCGACGTGACCGGAGTCTTTAGCTCGTGGGACACGTTGGCCACGAAATCGCGGCGCACGTTTTCCAGCTTCTTGAGCCGGGTAATATCGTGCAGCACGACGAGGGCTCCCATCGGATGGTTTTGGGGGTCGTAGAGCACGGTCCCCTGGGCGTGCAGGTGACGTTTTTCTCCTTCGCGGGAGAGAATCTCGAAATCATTGGCCACCGGCAATTGGCGCGTGAGAACCTCGCTGACCAGACGCTGCAGCTCGCGATTACGCACGACCTCTTGGAGCGTGCGTGTCTGGGCTTTGTCGGTCGCGATGCCCAGCAGCCGGGCGGCGGCTTGGTTCAGGCTCAGCACACGTTCGTCCAGGTCAACGGCCAACACCCCCTCGACCATGCTGGAAAGGATCGCCTCGCGTTCATTGCGTTGCTGGAGGACATCGTGGATTCGCGCATCGAGTTGGGCGGCCATCTGATTCATCGTCTCGGCCAGGGCTGCCGCTTCGTGCAACGGGGGAAGCGGGAGTTTGTGTTGCAACTCGCCCCGGGCAAACCGCTCGGCCCCACGCTGGATTTCTTCCAAGGGACGACTGATCCGGCGTGCCACCAGAAGGCTCACGCTCGCCGCACCGGCGGCCACGACCAGCCCGGCCAGCCCGACGCGCAGATGGATCGCCGCGAGGGTCTGTTCGACCTCACTGATGGGCACCGCCGTACGGAGCACGCCCAGCGTCTTGCCGGCCTGCTTGAGCCGGACTGCCACGTAGAGCATGTCTTGCTTGAGCGTATAGCTGAACCGGATGGCTTCGCCGAGTCCTTGTTCGAGAGCTTCGCGGATCTCCTCACGATCGGCATGATTGTCCATGGCCATCGGCTCTTCCAGCGAGTCGCCGACCACTTTGCCCGAGGGGAGGAGCACGGTAATCCGCAGCTTGGATGTCGCTCCGAGTTCCTTGCAGAGGGCGTTGATCTGCCGGTAGTCTTCGGCCGACAAGCGGGAGACGATGGAGTCCTCCAAGGCATGCGCGGATGCTTCTAAGGAGGCTTTGGTCTGCTCGCGGATGAACTCCTGGAGCGTGAAGGCGGCAAAGAGTCCGACGGCCAAGAGCGAGGCCAGCGTGATCAGCAGGTAGGTCGGATACAGTTGCCAGAGAAGCCGTCGGGGAGGCATAAGCGTCTTTCCTTAACGCGGCGTTGAGCAAGAAGGGTTAGGGCTTGGGCAACGCGGGGAAGCCCCGTCGCCACGCGGTTCACTCTCCACTCTCCACTTGTCACTCCTTAAACCGGTAGCCGACGCCGCGGACGGTGTCGATGTACTGGCCGGCGGGACCGAGTTTCTTGCGCAGGCCGACGATCTGAACGTCGATGGAACGGTCCGTGACGATTCCATCGCCACCGTGCACGGCGTCGGCGATCTGGTAACGGGTAAAGACCCAGCCCGGGCGACTGGCCAGGAAGTGCAGGACGCGAAACTCCGTGGGGGTCAGGACCACCGAGACGCCGTCGACGAGCACCTCGTGACGGCCCGGGTGAATCGTCAGTTCGTGGATCTTGAGCGTCGCCGTGTGATCGACCGGCTCGGCGGTCCGGCGCCGCAAGACGGCGCGAATCCTCGCGATCAACACGCGCGGACTGAACGGCTTAGAGATGTAGTCGTCGGCGCCTAGTTCCAGTCCCGTGACGATGTCGGCCTCTTCCCCTTTGGCGGTCAGCATGACGATCGGCAGCCCCTGGGTGTCGGGTTCCCGCTTCAACCGGCGGCAGACCTCCAGGCCGTCGACTCCGGGGAGCATCAGGTCCAAGAGGACCAGATCGGGCGATTCGGTGCGTGCGACCCGCAGGGCCTCCTCCCCCGAGGTCACCGGCACCACCGTGTAACCTTCTTTGGCAAGGTTGTACTGGAGGAGTTCTTGGATGTCTCGTTCGTCTTCGACAACCAGGATCTTTTCGCGGGGCATCGTCAGGCGTCTACTTCGAAGGTCGCTTCAATTTCCACGGCCGCGCCGAGCGGAAGCGCCACGGCCCCCACGGCACTCCGGGCGCCTACGCCGGCTTCCGGGCCAAACACGTCGGCAAACAGTTGGCTGCATCCGTTGATCACGGCGGGCTGCTGGGTGAAGCCCGGCGAGGAATTCACCAGGCCGAAGACCTTGACCACCCGGCGCACCCGGTCGAGGCTCCCCAATCCCGCGCGCAGCGTGCTGAGGATTGCCAGCCCCACTCGCTCGGCAGCCTGCTGAGCGGCGGGGAGATCCATATCGTCCCCCACGCGGCCGGTGAGAATCGAGCCGTCGGGATGCGTGGAGACGTGTCCTGAGGTGTAGGCCAAATTGCCTACCACAACCATCGGCTTGTACATCCCCTTCGGCTCGGCCGGAGGGGGCAGCGGGAGTCCCAACTCCGCAAGCTTCTTCGCAAGGCTGGCTTCGGCGCTCATGCTTCCCACACACATTTCAGGGAGGAGTCCTCCAGGTTGGACCGACGCAAACAGGAAGCGACTTAGTCGGGAATGATCTTCGATAACGGGTATTCCACGATCCCGCGGGCACCGGCCGTTTTCAAGCGGGGGATGATATGACGCACGATCGGTTCGTCGATGATCGTATTGACGGCGACCCAGTCGCGGTCGGCCAGATCGGAAATCGTCGGTTTCTGCAAGGCGGGCAGTAGTGCCAAGACCTGGTTCAGGCATCCGCGCGGCACATTCATCATCAGCCCGACCTTCCCCTCGGCGGCCATCGCCCCGCGGAGCATCAGCACGATGTCGTCGATCTTTTGCTGTTTCCAGGGCTCGGCATAGGCCTGACGGTTGGCGATGAAGCGGGTCGTGCTCTGGAGGATCTCTTCGACGATCCGCAGGTTATTGGCCCGCAGCGAACTGCCCGTCTCGGTCACCTCGACGATCGCGTCGACCAGCTTGGGCGGCTTGACTTCGGTCGCGCCCCAACTGAACTCGACCTTGGCCTCGACGCCATGTTTTTGGAGGTAGCGGGTGGTCAGCCCGACGGCTTCCGTGGCGATCCGCTTCCCTTGGAGATCCTTGACCGATTTGATCGGCGAGTCTTCGGGAACACAGAGGACCCAGCGCACCGGACGGCGGCTGACCTTGGAGAAGACCAACTCGGCCACTTCGTGAACGTCGGCCCCGGTCTCCATGATCCAGTCGTACCCGGTCAGGCCGGCATCCAGCACACCATCGGCCACATAGCGGGCCATTTCCTGGGCGCGGATCAACAGGCACTCGATCTCGTCATCGTCGATCGCAGGATAATAGCTCCGCGATGCAAAGGTGATCTTGTAGCCGGCGCGGCGAAACAACTCGGCCGTCGCCTCTTGCAGACTGCCGGCCGGAATTCCAAGTTTAAGCACATTAGCCATCGTATTTGACGTTTTGCGGTTGCGAGGGTTGAGGATTACTTCTTGTAGACCTTATCCGGATCAAACACACGCTCTCCGACCACCTTCAGCCCTTCAGGGGTCACTTGGCGGTAGAAGCAGCTCTTGTAGCCGACGTGGCAGGCGGCGCCGCCGATCTGTTCGACAGACAGGAGGATCGTGTCGAGGTCGCAGTCGAGATAGATCGCCCGGACGAGTTGGACATTGCCGCTCGCCTCGCCCTTGCGCCCCAGCTTCTTTCGGCTGCGGCTGGAGTACACCACTCGGCCGGTAGCGAGCGTTGCCGCATAACTCTCGGCGTTCATGTAGGCCATCATCAGGACTTCGCCGGTAGCCGCGTCTTGGGCAATCGCCGGCACGAGGCCATCGCCTTTGGAGAAATCGGGACCGTTTTTTGGGGGGGTAGCAGATTCAGACATGGGGAGACGACTAGTTATTTCGAGCTAGAGGTAAGGACGGCAAACCGCTTCCTCGCGGGACGTGCCCCGCGCTGTTGCGCGGCGGGATTGGACCATTTTACCAATTTTCTGGCAGCCTCGCGGCCTTTCCATTGACCCAACTCTCGCCTGGGAGGTTCTCGCTGGTTCGGAATCCTTCAGCATAATCCGTGCGGGGTCAAGGGACTAGGGGCGATATGGAACGGAAAGGGCCAAGCGTCCAAAACCCCACTCTAGGGTGTAGCGAGGCGACAAAGCACAGCCCCTCCTCCCCTTCTACAGTCACGGTCGGTGCGGTTGGCACGATCGTTCGCCTCGGCACGATGCGTGTAACGTGCCGCTTCTTGGGGAAGTTGGAGTCATGATAGCGGATGTCCGAAATCTATCAGCAACGCAATGTGGTCTCTGCTGCAATTGGCTATCCAATTGAAAAGGTGCGCTCTTGGAACGTTCGCTCACGGTTTTGCTCCCAGTTCACAATCACCAGTCGTCGTTGGGCGGTCAAGTCCAGAGAATTCTTGAAGTACTCCCCGACCTGACACGGCAGTTCGAGTTGATCATCATCGACGACGGCTCGACCGACGCGACGCTGGAGGTGGCCGACGAATTGGCCAGTCGGTATCCCCAGATTAGGGTGGTACGACACGCAGTCCCTCAGGGGCGATTGGCGGCGCTACGCACAGGGCTAAGCAAGAGCACAGGCGAGGTGATCCTTTTGCATGACGAAGGGAGCGGTCTGTCGCTAAAGGAAGTTCAAAAACGATGGCATGTGATGGGCCCGGCAACCCCGTCGCGGCAGGCTTCCCAACCTGCCACAGGAAAGACCTTTCCTCTCTGGTCGGAGTCGCCCCCGGAGGAAGGCTATCAAATGATAGATCGCCAGGCGATGCGGCTCATCTTGGATCAAGCCGACGTCCCGGCCAGTGTGTCGAGCCGCCCGCGACGGCCAAACTATATGGCCCGGCTTCGGGCCTTCGCCCTGGGCGAATAGTTGAGGTCGCTGGCAAACCCATTTGGAAGACTGCAAAAAAAACGCGCCAAACGCTTGACACCGTTTCTTTGGTTGTTCAAAAGGTCCCCTTGTCAAAAGACATGTTCGCTTGTAATATATAGGCGAAGGTTGGTTGTGCGTCTCCCCGATATTCTCGGCGCCGGCCATCCTCGGCGGGTCAGTGAAACGAAGGTGACGGCGGTTCGGGCAAGCGCCGTCGCCCAGGAAGTGTCTCTTCGTGAACCAAGCATTCGGCATCAGTGCGCTGAGTTTGCGCGCTGAGGGTCGGGCGGGCTGAGGCGGTCGCCCTTAAGATCGCTTTCCGATACACGTCAGCGTGGGTCCCTGGGAAACGAGTCCTCGTTTCGGTCGAGGGAACAAGGTATACCTTTCGGGAACGTGCATACGCGAGTGTTGTCGGCTTAGAAGCGCGCAATCGTTGGTGCTGCTTTATCCCCTGTGAACTTGTTGCGTTTCTTTCATTTGAGCTCACGCGCTTGACGGACGACTGACCTTGCCCACGGGCTCCGAAGGTTCTCGGCCGATTGCTCCTCCCCAGTGACCGACTCCGTCGCAGGGCGACGGAATGGGATCGTCGTCAAAACGATTCACATCCGGTGAATCGGGAGGACACAGTGTATGAGCACGCTTCGATGTCGTCTGCACGGCAAGCTGGAGGATCCGGATCGCCGGAACCGTCCGTTGCATCGGTTGGCCCATGTTCGACGCCTCCAAGGCGTCTCCCGCCGCACGCTCTCGCGGCGCATGAACCTTGAGGTCAGCCAGATCAAATTGCAGGAACGAGAAGACTCCGACCTGCGTTTGAGCCAATTGTACGAGTGGCAAAAAGCCCTCGAAGTCCCGGTCGCCGAGCTTCTGGTGGAGACCGATGAACCGCTGTCCGCCCCAGTGCTTCGCCGGGCGCAGATGGTCCGTCTGATGAAGACCGCCACCGCGATCCTCGAACGCACGCAGCAGGTCCCCATCCGTCGCATGGCGGAGGTCCTCTGCAATCAACTGGTGGAGTTGATGCCGGAACTGGCCGGTGTCACCCCCTGGCATGCCGTCGGTAAACGGCGGACCCAGGACGAGGAGGGGCAAGCCGCCGCGCGGCGTTTCTCCCTGGAGGCCTATCGCTCCCGCTTAAACGGCGGCGAGTGAGCCCGGAAATGAGGAAGGGTTTTCGATGAAGGCGGATTGAGGGGAAAAGGCCCGGCACGACTGCGGGGCCTGGTTTTGGTCGTCCCTCGCGTTCGTTTTGCAATCATCCATTCATGGCCCGCGATCCCCCCTCGCGGGCCTGTTTTTTGCGTGCGGCAGCGTTGCGCCACATTCGCTTGGCAGCCCCTTGACCTTCTCCCGGGAAGAAGCGACCATGGAGGCTTTGCGGCTCCTGAGGGGAGGGGATTAGAAGTTCGTTTTTCTCGGATACCGGTCACCTATGCCCATCGACCAACGCGACGTTGTCACCCCGTTTACGGCCCATTTCGGCCAGCCCCCGCGGTGGATTGTCCGTGCCCCAGGCCGGGTCAATTTGATTGGAGAACATACCGATTACAACGACGGTTTTGTACTCCCGTTGGCCATCGACCGGGCGGTTTGGATCGCCTTGCGACCGCGTGACGACCGCCGCGTAGTTGTCCATTCCCTCGACTACCACGAGACGAGCGAATTTTCCCTAGACCAGTTGGTCAAGGAGAAGCCTTCCTGGATTGAGTACCTCAAAGGAGTTGCCTGGAGTCTCGGACAGGCGGGATACGAACTGAGGGGCTGGGAAGGCGTGATGTGTGGCGACGTGCCGCTGGGCGCGGGGCTCTCGTCCTCGGCGGCCCTGGAGATGGCTACCTGTCGGGCGTTCGCCGCGGTTGGGGATCTCCCCTGGGATCCGGCCGGGATGGCAAAGCTCGGTCAGAAAGCGGAAAACCAATGGGTCGGCGTCAACTGCGGCATCATGGACCAGTTGATCTCCGCGGCCGGTCATGCGGCTCATGCCCTGTTGATCGACTGCCGTTCGCTGGCCACGCGGCCGGTCCCCTTCCCGCCGGGAATCGCCGTTGTCGTGCTCGACACGGCCACGCGGCGCGGCCTAGTCGATTCGGCCTATAACGAGCGTCGTTCGCAGTGTGAGGCAGCAGCCAAGTTCTTCGGCGCTCCGGCTCTGCGTGACGTGAGCCTGGAAACGTTCCAGCGCCGGGCGGCGGAGTTGGAGGAGCCGATCCGCAGCCGAGCCCGGCATGTGATCACCGAAAACCACCGCACCGAGGCGGCCGCCGACGCCATGGTCCGTGGCGATGTCGACGAGTTGGGCGAACTGATGAGCCAAAGCCACGCCAGTCTGCGCGACGACTATCAGGTTTCCAGCGCGGCCCTCGATGCGATCGTCGAGTCGGCTATGGGACATCCGGCGTGCCGCGGCGCGCGGATGACCGGGGCGGGCTTCGGCGGTTGTGCCGTGGCGATTATCGACGCCGCGGCGGCCGAGAGCTTTGTCCACGCCGTTTCGGCCGACTACGCCCACCTGACCGGCCATACCCCGACGCTTTACGTCTGCCAGGCCACCAACGGGGCCGAAATCTTGCCCAGCGTGTAGAATAAACGATCTGTTTCGGCCCCATTTCACCGGCGGATCCAGCCAGCCGAAAGACAGGGCAAAAAACACGGCGGGCAAGCCTACCGGCTGAATCGGTGAGGCTTGGCCGCCGTGCGAATTGATGGGACGGACAACGTCAGCCGTGCCTCTAGCGGCGGACTGGCGCACGGTACGGAGCGTTCTGAGCGGTCATTGGGCGGGTGGCTGCGGTGCTGACCGGCGCCGGGACGACGACTCGGTCAGTGCGCGAAAGGACTTTGACCGACGGATCGAGGCCGAATTCCGCATTGACGCTGTTGTAACGCTGCGTTGGCTGCGCCGGGCGCTGCGCGTAGGTCGGAATTCGCGGGGTCGACTTGGCATAACCGGCAACAGACGCTCCACCTCCACAAGAACGGCATCCGTTCCAGTTGCCCGCACAGTCACACGGATCCCAGCAATCGACCGGTTCGCTGCATTCGCCCCAATACCGTTCCCCGCAGCCGTTATTGCAGCAGCCGAGGTGGGTAACCCATTCAATCGTCTTCAGCGGAAGCATCAGTACTCCCCGGATCGGATCACAGCACGGCTGGCAACAGTCGCAGGGAGCGCAGGTGTCGCAGGCGTCACAAGCCGCGTAGGAGACTGGCCCAGGGACGCCGCCACCGCACCCGCAATCGCCACCCATGGCTTGGCTGAGGATCAGGAGCGTGGAGAACAGACTGGCAAGTAACAGGCGTTTCATGTGTTGTTATTCCTCTCTAGTGGGATACAAGGACCCTACCGGGATTTGCCCCGCACCCAGAATCCCTGTTCGGTGGCATCCAAGTGGCCGGGAGACCTACTAGAGCATATCGGCGCGGAAGGCGGAAGAATCGAGAAAATTGCTACGATCGGCGCAACAGCCAAGGTTTGCCCAGATTTCGCACAACCCCGCTTTGTAAGGGGTTTGCACGATCAGGCGACAAGAGAACTCTGGTAAGGAGTTCGCCCAGCATTTACAATGGAGGTTTTGACAGAAGTTGGGAGAATAAATCCGTGTCGCCGAAGCTTTCCTCGATTGAAGCGGCAGTCCAGGCCATCGCGCGGGGCGATGTGATCATCGTGATGGACGCCGAAGACCGGGAAAATGAAGGGGATTTTGTCTGTGCCGCCGAGAAAGTCACCCCTGAGATCATCAACCTGATGATCACTCATGGCCGGGGTCTGACCTGCGTGCCGGTGTTGCCCGAAGTCTGCCAACGGCTGGAGTTGACGCCGATGGTCGACCACAACACGGCCCCGCTGGCGACCAGCTTCACGGTCCCTGTGGATCATCGCAGTTGTCGGACGGGGATCACGGCCCAGGAACGCTCCTGCACAGTCCAGGCGATCGTCGATCCGAATTCCAGCCCACGGGATTTTGTCCGACCGGGGCACATGTTCCCCTTGGAAGCCAAAGAGGGGGGGGTGTTGCGTCGAGCGGGACACACCGAAGCGGCTGTGGACTTGGCCCGATTGGCCGGTCTGAAACCGGCGGGCGTGCTCTGTGAAATCCTTAATGAGAACGGCGATCGGGCCAGCCACGACGAGTTATACGCGTTGGCCGAGCGGTTTAAGCTGGAGATCATCTCGATTGAGGACCTGATCCGCTACCGCCGCCGCAGCGAGAAGCTCGTTTACCGCTTGGCCGAAGCCTCGCTGCCCACGAAATACGGGCGTAGCCGGTTGGTGGCCTATGGGGTGCGGTATGAGTCGCAGGAGCCGGTGGCGATCGTGTTTGGCGATCCGGCCAAGGCCGCGGCACCACTGGTGCGTCTCCACTCCTCCTGCTTTACCGGCGACTTGCTCGCATCGCTCCGTTGCGATTGCGGGGATCAGCTCCATCTGGCCATGGAGATGATCGGTCGTGAGGGGGCGGGAGTCCTTGTCTATTTGCCCCAGGAAGGCCGGGGGATCGGGCTGGTCGAGAAGATCAAAGCCTACAACCTCCAGGATCAGGGCATGGACACCGTCGAGGCCAATCTGGCGTTGGGCCACCAGGTCGACAGCCGCGACTATGGCGTGGGGATTCAGATCCTCAAGGACCTCGGCTTGAGCAAAGTTCGCCTCTTGACCAACAACCCCAAGAAGACCGATGCCTTTATCTACGGCGGGTTTGACCTGGCCGTGGTCGATCAGGTGCCGATTCTCGGCCCGATCCACGAAGAGAACATCCGCTATTTGACCACCAAGCGGGACAAAATGGGGCACTGCTTGCCCAAGAATTTCTTCCCCGGCCACGAATCGTAACGCGCGGCGAAAAGGGGACGCAATGCGTGGGCGTGGTGGTACAGAGCCCCCATTCTTTCACGCTATCCTGCATAAACCGAACCGGACCAACACGGTTTGCCTTGTCGTTTCAGGTTTCCTCCTGCACGTGGCTTTTCTGCAGCGCATATTTGTTGCGATTGTGCATCACCTCGGGGCCGAGCTACGGCCCCCAGGCGTTACGGTCGGCAATTTCGGTCTCTGCGGAATCTCATGCGACGTGCCCGATTCGCCATCTTGCTGGGAAGCCTGCTGGGGCTGCTCTGGAACACTTCCAGTCTGCCGGCTGTCGGCGCGGTGCCATACGATGTGGCGGGGAACCCGAATCGGCCAACGGTGGAACTGACCCTTCGTGCCCCCAATGGTGGACCGCCGTCGCTTCGCCATCGGGCCTTGCTTCGCGAGAAGACCTCGCCGATTGCTTTCCTCGCGCTCACTCCCCTGGAGCAACACCTGTTTGCCGATGCGGCCGACGGTCGCTGGGACGACCACTCGTTGTTGACCGCCTCGCTGGTGGCCAGTGGGCTCGACGATTTGCAGCGGTTGCACGACTACGAAGCCAAGGTCGCCGGGCTGATCGACGAGCTGCGTCGGTCAGGCACGGTCGCCGGTTCCCCGCGTGAGAAGGCTCAAGCGATCTTCGAATTTCTCCACCGGCGTGTGTTGGTCGGAGGCTATCAACTCGATGCAACCGATCTGACGCTGGTTTTGGAGCAAGGACGGTTCAACTGTGTAAGCGCCTCGGTGTTGTTCAACTGTCTGGCGGAATCGTTCGGGCTGAATACCCGTGGGCTGGAAATTCCCGGCCACGCCATGAGCCGGCTGCTTTTCGCAGAAGGACCGCTCGACGTGGAAACGACCTGCCCGGAGTGGTTCCGCCTGCTGGGCGATCCGAAGAAGCAAGCCGAACTGGTGGAAAAGCGTCTGGGAATCCGCTGCAACAATGAAGCCGCTCCGCGCGAGGTCTCCGACGTGGAACTGGTGGCCACGATCTACTACAACCGCGGCGTGGACCTGTTGGCCGCCAAGCAGTTTGCCGAGGCTGTAGCCGCCAATGCCAAGGCCCTGGAGCTGGACCCGTCCAGCGCCACCGCCCGCGGCAATTTGCTGGCCACCCTGAATAACTGGGCGATCGAGCTTGGCGCGCAGGCACGCTATGCCGAGGCGGCCGAGTTGTTAAGTCAAGGGCTCGCGATCGACCCGGGCTATGAGACGTTCAAGGCCAACTTCACCCACGTCCATTCTCAATGGGTCGAAGAGCTTTGCCACAAGGGAGAGTATCGCCAGGCCTTGGATGTGCTTACCGCCGGGGCCGCGACGGTTTCGGGAACGCCCTATTTCTCCAAGGGACGGTTGGAGGTCTACCGGCGTTGGGTCCGCCAGCGGTTTGCCAACGACGAGACCGAGGCGGCCTGGGAGCTGCTGACCGAAGCGCGCCGGGTCTTGGGCGACAGTCGCGAAGCCCGTGACGTGGAAGCAGCCGAAGTGACCTATCGGGCGGCGGTGCTTTTGGAGGAAGGGCGGTTTGCCGAAGCCATGGCGTTGTTCGACCGGGGGTTGGCCCGGCAGCCCGATTCGGTCGTGTTGCGTGCGAATCGCGCAACGACTTGGGCACGCTGGGCGCAACAATCGGGAGAATCCGCCCAGACGGCCGAGCCCGGTTGGGGGAGGCCCCCACTTCGTCCAGCAGACCGGAGCATTTGACCGGCCGCGGTTTCTGACCTACAGTTCCTTTCGTCGGGTCCTGCACAGAACTCGTTTCCAAACAGAGCGACCGCCGCACTTGGGGCGAGACGTCGGTTTCGAAACAGGTTCTCATCGCGACCTGCACCTGAGGCCCTTGTCTGGACCAATCTAGGTCGTCCAATCGCCGAACGGTGAAAAAGGGGTTCGAAGTCTCTTGCCGCCAGAGCGGGCGAAAGAGTCTCCCCTCGCCTTTTTCCCCCGCCATGCCACGTGAGGAGCAACTTTGATGAGCATCCTGATCCACGAGTCGCAACCCTGCGAGGCGGTTCCTGTGCCGACTTCTGCCGAGGACGAAGTCCGAACGCAGGTCTGGGGCTTATTGGGGGCGCTCTATCCGCGTGGTGACTTGGTGGAACGCCGGGGCGATCAACGCTACCCCTATCCCTACTTGGTCTATCTTACCCCCGTCGCAGACGACGGGCTCACGGCCAAGGGGGAGCCGCTGGTGGTCGTGGGCAAGCATCTCTCCGAGCGAGGACTGGGGTTCTACCATCCCAAACCGCTGCCCCATCGGCGAATGATCGTCTCCTTGGAAGGGGCGGGAGGCCGACGGATCCACTTCCTGATCGATCTGACGTGGTGCCGCTTCACCCGCCACGGCTGGTATGAAAGCGGCGGCCATTTCCTCCAGACCGTTCCGCCGCCGCAGATGGTGGAAGGGGAGTGATCATCCAACGCGGGATCCATTCGAGCACGCCCAGGAGAGCGTGCTTCGAAAAGGCGGCGGCCGGCATCGCATGACGTGGTTCAGCCCTGCCAAGAATTGCGTGGACCCTTTGTATTTGTCTTAGCTGTGTCGCTCGGCTAGACTGGTGCCAGTGGCCGTAGCCCTGGAGATGCCTGTTGGGACGCCACCGCCTCGGATTGGCTCAGGGATCTCGGGACTTGCCATTGAGCCTCGGGAGTTCCCACCATGAAGCGACGAACGTGGAGCCTACTGGCGACAGGGGTGATCGGAGTGTTGGTCGGCGCTCGCCCACTCTCGGCCTCGGCGGCCGAAACCGAGACGCCGTGGAAAGCGGGCGTGGCGGTTGTGACGATCACGCCGGACAAGCCGCTCTGGATGGCCGGCTATGCGTCCCGCACCAAGCCGTCGGAAGGGAAATTCCAGGATCTGCAGGCCAAGGCCCTGGCCGTGGAAGACGCCCAGGGAACGCGGCTGGTGATTCTCACGCTCGATCTGATCGGCATTTCCCGGGAGCTTCGCGACTTTTTGGAAAAACAGGCTGACGTGCGGTATCAGTTGCCGCGTCAGTCGCTTCTGGTCAACGCCTCGCATACCCATTCCGGTCCGGTGCTTCAGGCGAAGAAATCGGCGACGTACCCGCTGACGGACGAGCAGATTAGAGAGGTCGAGCAGTATACCGCCAGCCTGCAGGAGAAACTCGTCACCCTCATCGGCGACGCGCTCAAGGATCTTGCCCCGGCGAAGCTCGGCTATTCGCACGCCCGGGCGGGATTCGCCATGAACCGGCGTCTCCGTACGGACACCGGCTACCGGATCAGCCCGAACCCGGATGGCCCCGTAGATCATGACGTGCCGGTGCTGCGTGTCGAACGGCCCGACGGCACGCTCCGCGCCGTCGTGTTCGGCTACGCCTGCCACAACACGACGCTGAGCCTCTACCAGTTCTCGGGCGACTATGCGGGCTATGCGCAGCAGTATCTTGAAGCAGCCCATCCGGGCATGAAGGCCCTGTTCATGATCGGCTGTGGAGGCGATCAGAACCCCTATCCGCGAAGCACTCTGGAACTGGCCGAGCAGCACGGCCGAACCCTGGCCAATGCGGTCGAGGCGGCCTTGCTGCCCAAGCCGAGTCCAGTGAGCGGTCCGCTTCGATCGGCCTTGGCCGAGGTGCCGCTCGACTTCGCCCCGGCGCCGAGCCGGGAGGAACTGCTCAAGCGGAAGGAGAGCAAGAACCAATACGAACAGCGGCATGCTGCCCTCTTGCTGGCGGAACTGGAGAAGAATGGCAAACTGCGTGCGAGTTATCCTTGCCTGATCCAGGTTGTCCAGTTCGGCAAGGATCTGACGATCGTCGCGCTGGCCGGTGAAGTGGTCGTCGACTATTCGCTCCGGCTGAAGCGGGAACTGCCTGGCTCGCCGCTCTGGGTTGCCGGCTATTCGAACGAAGTGTTCGGCTACGTTCCTTCGCGCCGTGTGCTGACTGAAGGCGGCTACGAGGGGGGCGGGGCGATGCTCTACACCTCCCATCCCGGCCCGTTTGCTCCGTCGATCGAAGATCGGATTGTCGACAAGGTGCACGAGTTGGTGCGCAGTCTGCGCACGGAATGAAGACCACACCCCGGTAGAATGCCCGTGACGCTTGACGCACGGTTTTCGTCAACCGATTGGGGTTTCGCCACGGAAAGGAGATTTGTTAAACCACCCAAACTGCGAAGGGGCACTTCGCCATGGGGGAGTCTCCCTGATGGGCTGGCCTCATTTCTAACGCGGTTGGGCAGCGTTTTCGGGTTTTCCGAAAAGGGACTTGAACAGGCCGGTCCCGAGACGGACACTGAGGCCGCCTTTCCAGGCGGGCAAATCCAGGCCGTTTTGATGCAAGATGAGCTTGGAGATCTCTCCCTGCTTGTCTTTGACGAACGTGATCCGCGCGTCGACGGCCCGGTAGAAAAACTCGGTTTCCGACTCGGGATAGATCCGTAAGGCCGGTTGGTTGGTGGCCTGAGCCAAGAGCCGCTCCCCGTCGCGGAAGATGACGATTTCAAAGCCCGGCACCAGCGGATACTTCCCCACGTACTTGTCGAGAGTGGCGGGAGTCAATGGAATCGGCATGCGGACTTTGAGATGTTGGGCCGGGAGGCCGAGCAGGAGCCGCATCACCTGGCGGCCAAGTGGATCGATCAGCTCGCAGGTCGTGTTGGAGAGGATCACGACCCCGACTTTTTGTTCCTTTTCGAAGGCCATGTGGCACTGAAACCCGCCGGTCTGGCCATTGTGCCAGAGGACTTTTTCTTTGGTGTTCAGATGCCAGCCCAGGGCAATACTCATCGAGTCATTGAGCTCATGGCGGGGCATATGCGTTGTCTCGATTGCCGCCGCGAGCCGGCGGGGCCCCAGGCCGAGATTCGCCGAGAGGAAGAGCAGCAGATCCTCGGCCGTGGAATGCAAGCCTCCCGCACCGACCAACGCCGCCAAGTCCCAGGCGGGGACGGGCTGGCCGTCGAGGTCGTGCCCCTGGGCCATTCGCGCGCGGAGCGTCTCACCGAGGGTCACTCGCGTGTCTTGCAGCCCCAGCGGTTCGCAGAGGCGGGTGGAAATCAGCGTTTCATAGTCCACGCCGACGCGGCGAGCCAGCGCATGCCCCAAGAGCCCCATGCCGAAGTTGCTGTAGGCATACCGCTGGCCGGGCGTGCTGGCCAACGTGGTCGTGGCCAGTCCGTCGTAGAGGTCTGCAACGGTGTACTCGACGTACGGGTTGTCGGGATGCGCGGCGATTTGACGGAAGAGATTCTTGGGCAGCCGGGGGAGTCCGGAGGTGTGCGTGGCCAAATCGATCAACGTAATCTCCCGACCATCCCGCAGGGGAACACGGACCGTCTCGGGCAGTAGCGTGCTGACCGGGTCGTCCAGCCGGACGAGATCCTCTTGGGCCATCTCGGCCAGCGCCAGGGCTGTAAAGAGCTTGGTCGCCGAACCGATCTCAAAGACCGTGCGTCCGTCGGGCGTTTGGGAAGAATCGTGGGCGACGCGGCCGTACCCCCACGCCTCGGTGTCCCCCTGGCAATTCAGCCCGACTACCAGGCCCACGACCGAGCCGCTGTCGATCAGAGGTTTTACCAGTTGGTCCACCTGAGAATGCAGGTCGGCCGTCTGCCAAGCCCGCCCCGGGGAGGTGAGCACCAGGGACAACCACACGCTCCAGGTCAGACGGCAGCCGAATCTCATAAGCCCTTCCTTAAGCGATGGATGTTATTCTCCGATGGCGTAGAGATGCTTCTCGGCGCGGAGATAGATCTGCCCTTGGCTGATGGCCGCCGAAGCGTAGCAGTCCTCGCCGAGTTCGTTGGTCGTGACCACGTCGAACTTCGGACCGGGGCGAATGATCGTAGTGACCCCCTTGTCAGAGAGGAAATGGATCAGCCCGTCGGCCGCGACCGGCGAGGCACTGTAATGCGGGCCGATCCGCTCCATCCAGTACCGTTGACCCGTGGCCGCCTCAAAGCAACTGGCGATTCCCTTGTCGGAGACGAGCAAGAAATACTTGCCGTCGGCGCTGACGATGGGCGAGGGGACGTAGGCGCAGCCCTTCTGGGTGCGCCAGACGACGTGCGTATCGGTGACGTTTCCATGCCCATCCGGCCGAATCGCCAGGATGTGATACTCGGGAAACCCGGCCGTCAGGAACAACAGTTGGCCGTTGTCGACCAGGGAGGCGACGAACTGCTCGGTGGGCCCGTCGATGATCCAGTGCCGCGAGCCGTTGCGTGGGTCGTAGCTGGCCACGCATTTGCTGCCTGAGAGGATCATCTGCGTGCGTCCGTCGAACTGGCGAATGATCGGCACGCAGTAGCTCCGCGTCTTGTTCTCCCGCGGCGTTTTCCAGACCGTCTTGCCCGAGGTCCGATCCAGCGCGACGAGGTAGGCGTCGCCGTCGTGATCGCCGTTGACAATCACCAGATTCTCGAACAGCACGATGGAACTCGAGTAACCGTGTATGCTGGAAAACTCGCCCGGGCGCACGAGCCACCGCTGGTTGCCGGCGAAATCGTAGGCCGCGACGAGCATCTGGCCGCGATCAAGGAACGTCACATAGACCTGCTGGGCGTCGGTGGCCGGGGTACTGGAGGCGTAGCTGTTCAACGCATGTTTACGTTCCAGCGGCGCGGTCGTCACCACGCGCTGCCAGCGGATCTGGCCGGTGAGCCGATCGAGGCAGAGGAGAATCCGCTCCTGACGATCTTCCACGGCCGTGACCAGGAAAATCCGATCCTCCCATACAATCGGCGACGCATGTCCCTTGCCCGGGATCTCTGTCTTCCAGGCGATGTTCTCGCCCGCCGGGCCGTTCCAGCGGATTGGAATCTTTGTCTCCCGGCTGGTGCCATCGCCGCGTGGGCCGCGCCAGCCGGGCCAGTTCTCCGCGTGGGCCGAAAGGATCAGTTGCAGGAGGCAGCAAAACCCAAGTCCAAGAAGCCGCAGAGGTTGCATGGGGTGTGGTCCAGGGGTTGGCGGCGGAGGGGGAAGGCAGGCTGCCCCCATCAGAGTCTCGGATCCCGCTGCCGTCAAGTCCCCAGCCAGAATCCTTGCACGAAATGGGGGCGTACGAACAAGTCGGTGGCGAGACGCGAGGAAGGGGCAGGATAAACAACATAGGGAAAATCGAGATTACAACACGTCTAGGGGGTTTGCAAAGCTTGACCGGTGCGTCGGGGCGTAACTATACTAAAGTCTTACTAGGGCCAATGTTCGGGCCAACGGATGTCTTGTCCGCTCCTCTCTGCCGTCGAGAACCTTTGCAATGAATTGCTCAATCCGCTCTCGCATCGTTTGGCTTGGTGTGTCGTGGTTGACGCTGGCTGGCGTGTTTGCCACCTCCACCAGCTTTGCGCAAACTGAGCAAGCACCCCCGGCCACCGGTGCCGCAAAGGCGCAACCCTCGCCGTTGTTGCCGACGAGTCGCTATCGCAAGCTGGCCCCGGACGTGTTGAAGACGGTCGATCCGCACACGGAAGTCAAAGAGACTTTCAGCCGGCACGATGTGGTCGAGTTGCTGGCCGTGGACCCGAACTTCGAATGGGCCAAAGACATCGATTTTCGCCGGGATATTTGGCATCTGGAATTCAAGTTCAAACCGGTGCGCATGATCTGGGTCGATATCCCGCAGAGCACCGGCCTGATGAAACGCACGTTGATTTGGTATATGGTCTATACGGTGACCAATCCCGGTCAGGTTCTCCATCCGGTAAAAGCCGAAGACGGCACCTACCAAGTGGAGACGACCAACCAGCCGATCCGTTTCATCCCCTCGTTTCTGCTTCACAGTCCGGAATATGACAAGGCCTATCCCGACCGCGTGATTCCGGTGGCCGTCGGTCCGATCCAAACGCGCGAAGACCCGAATCGCCATTTCGATACCGCGGTGGAGATGGCCTCGCGAGAGATCAAGCCGGGGGAGACGGTTTGGGGGGTGGTCACGTGGGAAGCGATTGATCCGCGGATCGACCGGTTTTCGGTCTACGTGGGTGGGCTGACGAACGCCTACAAGTGGAAGGACGAGCCCGGGGCCTACAAACCGGGGGATCCGATTGGCAAGGGGCGCCGTCTGGCCCAAAAGACCCTAAAACTCAACTTCTGGCGTCCGGGAGACGAACACAACCAGCACGATGGAGAAATCCGCTACGGGATTCCTGGAGAGGTTGACTACGAGTGGGTTTATCGGTAAAAAAGAGTGTTTCCGCGCTGGCTTGATGCCAAAGTCGAGGGGGGCTGGGGCGTGGGATCGCCCGGTCTGGCTCCCCCGCATTACCACGATCCATCGGACTCTCGGTTGAGTTTTCGTCTGCTCCGGATGGGCTCCAGCCGCCTCAAGGCGCTCTGCCCCCACGACAGACACCTGTTGAGGAGATACACATGGCTCATAAGAAAGGTCAAGGCTCCAGCCGCAACGGACGCGATTCCAACGCCCAGCGTCGCGGTGTGAAGCGGTTTGGCGGCGAATTCGTCCGCTCCGGCAACATCCTGGTCCGTCAGGTTGGCACCAAGTTCCGCGCCGGTCGGGGCGTAGGGACCGGCAGCGACTGGACCCTGTTCGCTCTGATCGATGGCTACGTCCAATTCGACCAGGACGGGCGCCGGGTCAACGTCGTCGCCGCGGTTTAGGCCGCGAGCGACGCACCACGATCGACCACTCCAGATGAGGGGATGATTGGCAACAATCATCCCCGTTTTCGTAGAATCCCTGGTGGTTCGGTATGTTTGTCGACGAAGTCGAGATCTACGTTCAAGCGGGTAACGGAGGCGATGGATCGGCCAGCTTCCGGCGCGAGAAGTACGTCCCGCGCGGCGGCCCTGACGGGGGCGACGGGGGCGACGGCGGGAGTGTGATCCTGCTGGCCGAAGAGGGGGTTGATAGCCTTGCCCCGTTGAGCCATCGCAAGCACTGGATTGCCAAGCACGGCGAGCCCGGGGGAAGCGCCCAGTGTCACGGGGCCTCGGCCGAGGATCTAGTGATCCGCGTTCCACCGGGAACGATCATCTACGATGCGGAGCATGGCTTCGTTCTGAAAGACCTGGCTCGGCACGGCGAACAGGTCGTGGTCGCCCAAGGGGGCAAAGGCGGCAAGGGCAACATCCACTTCAAGTCGTCGATCAATCGGGCGCCGCGTCAGACCACGCCTGGGGGGAAGGGGGAGTCTCGCCGCTTGCGATTGGAACTGAAGGTCATCGCCGACGTCGGTCTGATCGGCAAACCGAACGCCGGCAAGAGCACACTTTTGAGTCGCCTGACCCGCGCGCGACCGGAGATTGCTCCCTATCCGTTCACAACCAAGTATCCGAACCTCGGCCGCGTGCAGATCGGCTACGATCGGACGTTTGTTATCGCCGACATTCCCGGGCTGATCGAAGGGGCCCACGCCGGGGCCGGCTTGGGCCACGAATTTTTGCGTCACATTCAGCGTGCCGGGCTCCTCGTCCACCTGGTCGAGCCCGAGCCGGTGGACGGCACCGACGCGGTGCACAACTATTGGGTCATTCGCCAGGAACTGGAGCAGTTCGATCCCGAGCTGGCCCAGCGTCCCGAGATCATCGCGGTGACCAAGGCCGATTTGCCTCAGGCGCAGACGGTCCGCGAGCGGCTGGCCGCCGAACGGCCGGACGTTGAGGTGCTGCTAATCTCCGCCGTCACCGGCCAAGGGCTCAACGCCCTGATCGGCCAGATCGCCAGACAGCTCTGGACCGAGGAGAAAGCGTGGTGAAAGAAATGCAGAATGACGAATGCAGAATGCTGAATGAAGATCTGTGGTGGCTCCCCCGCCCGTTCTGCTCCCATTCTGCCTTCTGCCTTCTGCCTTCTGTCTTTCGAGTTCCCGTCCATGTCCACTAATCCCTTTCCTCTGGTTGCGGTCGATATCGGCAACAGCCGGATGAAGCTAGGGTTGTTTGTTTCTGGAGAAGGGGAGCGATTGCCCGACCCGCAGCGCACGTTGCATGTGGGAGGTAGCGAGGCGGAGTTGGACGCGATTGGCGACTGGCTGGCCGATGCGTTTGCCACAGGCGGGACCTGGTGGATCGGGAGTGTGAACCGTCCCAGCGCGACGCGACTGGTCAACTGGCTGCGCACCCGTCGCGCTGAGGAGGCGGTGACACTCTTGGCCGCCGGGGATTTGCCGCTTCGTGTTGAACTGCCACGTCCCGACATGGTCGGTATCGATCGCCTGCTGGACGCCGTGGCCGCCAACCATTTGCGCTCGGCCGATCGCCCGGCCGTGGTGGTTGACGTCGGCTCGGCGGTCACCGTGGACCTGGTCGCAGCCGACGGAGCTTTTCGCGGCGGGGCAATTCTTCCCGGAATCGCCATGGCGGCCCGGGCGCTGCACACGTTCACCGATCTTCTGCCACTGATCGACGCGGGAGACTTGACCACGCCTCCACCGCCGCTGGGCACGACCACCGAGTTGGCCATGCAGTCGGGGCTCTTCTGGGGCACCGTCGGCGCGATCCGCCACCTGGTCGAACTCTTATCGCGCGAGTCGGGATGCGACGCTGAAGTCTTCTTGACCGGCGGCGCCGGGCCGGCTGTCGCCCATCTCTTGGGCCCCTCGGCCCAGCATGTTCCTCACCTCACATTAGCCGGTATCGCGCGGTGCGCTATGGATTGCCCACGCTAGGGCGTCCCGCACGTCTCTCGCCGAAAGAGAGGGAGTTTTCGGGTCGAGAGGTTACGGCCGAGGAAGATGAGGGATACATACGCCCTAGCGAATCTCGACCTCATACCAGACGGTCTTATACTGCGGACTGAGTGTGACCAGGGCCTTACCGTCCTGCGACTTAGCAGCCAGCGCCGGGCCGCGGTTGCCGGCTTCGTCCAAGGGGTAGACGTGGACTCGCGGGGCGGCAACCGGCAGGGTGAGTTGGGCCGGGATGCCTTCGCAAAGCAAGGGGGCTTTACCCCATTGGTTGTCCAGCGTGACCTTGTCGCCGTCGAGTGTGCGCAGCTTCGCGTCGGTGTTCTGCACCAAGCCCGTGGCAGCGAGGAGGATTCGTCCTGGGCGGTCAAACCCCTTGCCATCGATTGCCACGAGCGACACCGTGGCCCAGTCGAGCCGGGTCGCACCGATCTGGAGCGTCACGTCGCCCAACTGGAACGTGCGCCCGCGCACAAAGCCGGTGAAGAGCTTACTCGCGGGCGTGTCGACGGTGAAGTAGCCGGCCCCGGCCTGGCTGAGGTTCCAGCGGAGTTGGCCGGTGTCGGAGACGAACTCTTTCGTGTCGGCCGCCAACTCCGGCAGCTTCGTCGCCTGCGTGCTGCGCAGGTCGACCGCCGTAGCGTGCAAGAGCGACTGCCGGGGGTCGAGCCCGAAGTTGTCGGCTGTGATCGTCCAGGCGCTGAGCGTCTCGTAGAGCTTCTGGCGTTCCGCATCGCGCGACACGGGAACGATCAGCGTCTTGCGTGCGGGAACCACATCGCCGCGGCGGAACATGGCCACACAAGCCGGCATGTGGACCAGACGGCTCGTATCCCCCTTGATGTCAAAGTAGCCGCTGAGCTGCTTGGGCTCGAAGTCCGTGTTGTGACCGTAGGAGAAGCTGAAGATCCCGTCCCAGCCCTGGAATGCGCCGAACGCGGCGATCATCGGAAAACCTTCCGCCGCATAAACGATCGGCGCGGGATGGTTGTACTCGCTGACCGTGTAGGCCATGCCGGCCACCCGTTTCATGGCTAGGGCGGCCAGAGTCCCGCCCGCAGAGTTCACTAGGGCCCGGTTGTTGACGTACCAATTGCGCGAATCCCAGGGGCGTCCGGGGAAATGGGGATGGTTCCAGTACGAATGAGCGTCGAGGTAGTCCAACTCGGCCTGGATGTGTGTCGGGCTGTAGTTAAGCTGCGTGCCCGAAACGATCGGCCGCACCTTAAGTTCGTCCTTCAGGTAGCGGTACATTCCCAGCCAGTAGTTGTGCTCGGTATCCCAGAGAAAATCGACAAAATCGTTCTGGGCCGCCTTGGTCAGGCTCATCGTCTTACGGCGGAGCACGGGGACGCTGTCGTCTTCCAGCCGCTGCGTGCGTTCCAGCCCGACGATCCCGCCGGGGCGTAGGGAAACGTCGGCCAACTCGTAGGTACCCGGCTGGAGGCCGGTCACCGTGAGCCGGGCGTTCGCGTCGTCCTGCTTGGCGATGAAGGTGAACCGATACGACTTCCACTCCGGCCCGACGTCCACCTGGGCGGAAAAGCCAAGACGCTCGTAGGGGGCATGGGCCTGCATGCAGTTGAAGCTGATCTTCCGCTTCGCATCCGCGCGAAGCCAAACACTCAGCGTGTAAGGCGTATCTTTCTTCACTGCCAGCTTGGCTTGGGAGAACTGGGGATGCCAGGGAATACGCCCCGGACTGGTGACCACGACGCACAGAGCCCGACGGCCTTCCGGCCCCTTCGGCTCGACCGACCAGCGCACCGCGGTCTTCTCGTCGCGTTCCAAGTGCCAGTTGCGCTCGGGCGCCTCGGCGAAGTCGCCCCCTTTGAGCATCTCCTTGCCCAAGGGCCACTCGCCCGCCTTCCATGCCTGGCGGAGCTGTTCCGTGCTGGCGTACTTCCTGCGCAGCCAGGCGTTCCAGAGCTTCTGGTAGGTCGTGGCGTAGGGTTCCGGCAGATTGTCGAGACTACCGCTGCCCCACTGGGCGTAAAGCGCATTCTCGTTGTTGATCTCCACCATGGCCACGGCCGGTTCGTCGGCATAGGCCTTCTTGGTGTAGGGGTTCACATGGGTCAACAGGTCGCGGGCGTATTTCTTTTGCAATTCGATCATCCGCGGCTCGAAATTGTCGAGCCCCTTGTCGTACTTCGGCCGTTCCTCGCGGGCCACGAATCCCTCGGCCTTGTCAAACCAGCGGGAAACGTGGAGATTGATGTTCGTGTAAATGCCGTGCTGTTTGAGCTGGTAGATCAGGTAGTCGAGCCGTTCGAGCCGTTCGGGGTCGATGGTCAACTTGTTGGGGCTGTTGCCCCAGATTGAGCGATTGTCCATGTGGTGCATGCGCACGCAGTTGATGCCCAGGTAGGCCAAGCGGGCGGCGAGCCGTTCGGCTTGCTCATGGCTGGGAAAGCAGGCATCGAAACAGATGTTCGTGGCCCACAGGCGAAGCGGTCCGGCATCGGTCGCCAAGTGTCCGTCCTTGACCTGGACAAAGCCCTGCTCGCCGGCCGTTTCGTGAAGCCAGACAGCCACGCTGGTCACGTTCTTCGGGGCGTCGTACGTGACGGTGAAGGGGAACAACGGCTCTTCCGCCTGGAGCGAGCCCCAGACACCGACAGTCAACACAAGGGTGCAAAACAGGGTGCGAACCAGCATGCTTCGGTCCTTTCGCTCAAAGAGAATCCTCTCCAGCCTAATGAGGGCGAAAGGAAAAAGCAAGTCTTACGCGGCTCGTCGCTTGACAACCTGCGAGAAGGCACTTTCGATGGCCGTGGCCTGGCTTTCCGGCGAGAAGAATTCGCGAACCCGTCGGCGGCCGGCTTCACCATACTGCTGGCGACGCTCCGGATCGGTGAGCAACTCCCGAAGGGCTTCGGCCAACGCATGCGAATTGGTCGGAGGAACCAGCCGGCCGGTCTGGCCGTCGAGCACGCATTCGGCGACCCCGCCGACGGCGGTCGACACCACGGGCAAGCCCGCAGCCATGGCCTCCAGGAGAACCATGGGCATGCTCTCCTCCAACGAGGCCAACACGCAGACGTCCATTGCGGTCATCAGTTCGGGGACATCGTCGCGATGCCCCGTCCAGACGATTCGATCGGCCACGCCCAGTTCGGCCGCCGTCGCTTCCACTTGCGCGACATAGCGGGCGTCCTGCTTGCTGCCAACGACCAATAGCCGGGTCTGAGGCACGGCCGTCAAGATCTCCGGAAGAGCCCGCACCAGGTAAAGATGGCCTTTTCGAGGGATCACGTTGCCGATCGCGCCGACGATCAAGCTCGCCTCGTCAACGCCCAACGAGGCCCGCATCCTTGCCCGCGAGTCGGACGGCACGGCGGCAATTCGCCGGTCGTCGACAAAATTGTGGATCGTCACCAGACGACTGGGCCAGACCAGATTGTGCGTCTGATGATAATGCCGCGTGGCCTCGGAAACGGCGATCACCAGATCGTTGAACATCCAGTGCAGTTGAATCAGCCGACTGTGGGCAGTGGCTACCGTGGGGGCGTGGCAAAACCAGCGCAACAGTACGCCGAAGAAATGAGCTCGACTCATGTGGGTATGCACGACGTCGATGCCCCGTTCGCGGATCAGAGCCGATATTCGGCGCAATTCGTCCGGCGGCCAACGATGCAGGTCTGAGGCGATGACTTCCACCGGCTCGGAGGCCACCTGTTCGGCAATCCAAGCTGTTGGACGGCAAACCAGCGTGACTTCATGGCTCCGGCGAACCAGTTCCCGGGTCAGGAGCAGGCAATGGTTCACCGCCCCATTGACCGTCGTCCCGGAGATGATTTCCATGATCCGCATGTGCCACCCTGCTCGGGCCGACCAGCCCCTAGAACGGTTATCGGTCGCAAGACACAGGCGGTTTAGCTTCTGCGCAAAGTTGGCCGACAAGGTGCTAGCA
>CAZLDQ010000068.1:0-25370 GCA_964558295.1 uncultured Planctomycetaceae bacterium
GTTGGGAGAGGACTTGCACCTCCAAACCGTCAAACATGCTCGGCATACAAAAAGGGGGCCGCACGTGCCGACGAGGCTCAGTGCGGCCCTTAAGTCTTCCGGGGGGACGGAAGACAACGGGAAAGATTCTTCGGGCTGCCCCCACGACAGTCTATTTGCCCGCCTGCGAACCTTGCTGGGTTGTCGCCATGCCGGCCGCCTTAAGGATTCCTTCTTCCAGTTCCAGGCGGAACTGTACCCCGTTGGGCACCGGAGAGGCGGAGAGATTGACGCGGTCCTGCTCGCCGGCCTGCTCCAGGAGGGCTGCCGCCAGGGCTGCCTTCTGCCGATCCACCTCGGTCTCGCCCATCGCGGCGGCGAATTTGGTCAGTGTGCCCAAGTCCAACGATACACGCAGCGGCGGGACCTCGGCCGTGGCCGTCTCCACCGACTTATCGATCGCGGCCTTGAGCGTGGCGGTGGCCTTGCGTCCAAAGGCGATGTAGGCGCTCTGCTTGCCAGTGGCTACAACGATCTCAGCCACATCGCCGACGAGCTGGACGAGCTTCTCGCGGTTCTCCACTTCGTAGGGAATGGGCACATACGCGGCATGGAGTTTCACCCCGTTGTGCTGCCCCGCATCCCAGTTGATCGCGGCCGAGACCTCCGGGTGGTCCGCGCAGACGGCATCCACCAGACGTTTGAGCGTGGCGTCAAGTTTCTCGCCGTCGGCCACGAATCCCCCCGCCACCACCGTAAGCCGCTCCGGTTCAAGACAAGCGGCCACACCGCCGTCGACCCGACCGGTGGACAGAGTGTCTTTTACCACGTCGATCAGCCCGTCAAGTAGTTGGGCTGCCACGGCGGCCTGATCGTAGGGTTGTTTGTCGATCTCCGCCATCGCCCGCTTACGCACGAGATCAATCACCGCCAGCAGTTCCGACGAGTCGGCTTGGCTGAACTGGCCGGTCCAATTCCCTTTCACGGTGGCCTCGGGCGCCAAAAAACCGCCGAAATTGCTTCGGGCTTCGCCTAGGGCAGCCAGGCTCCGAGCGGCGTTCGTGTCCGGCTTGGCGGTCACCGTAACATCCAGGTAGGTCTTTCCGGCCTTGTTGTCCAAGGCCCAGCCAAGAGTCACATCAGCCAGGTCGTCGGCGCCGCAGTTGACGGCCTGAAGGGTCCGTTCGGCCAAGATCTTGCGAACGGCATAGTCTTCCTCGCCGATGGTGGCCTTCTGCTTCTCCAGATCAGCCCTCGCCTTCTTCTTCATCTCGGCAAGGACTGCGTTCCGGACCTGCTCGGGAATGCTACCGAGATCGAAGCGGATCGCTAGGTCATACGACTTGGTCAGGCCGGTCAAGAGTTCTTCAGGATTGGCGGGCGTCTCGGCCAATTGCTTTGGCTCTTTGGCGAGAAAGGCCCAAGAACCGACCTGCTTGGCATAGAACTTCGGGGCGTCGGCCTTGCTGATTTCGTAGATGCCATCCTGCGCTTTCGCTGTACCAATCGCCGGTTCGAGAACCGCAAGCAGCGCTTTCATGTCCGTCACGGGGATGACGCCATAAGCCCGCAGCGCGTCGTCCGGTTTCTTGAGACTCTCGGCGAGTCGCTCTTCGTCCAGTTGCACCAGGAGCCCCCAGGGGCGTGTTTTGTCCAGCCCTTCGAGTCCACGGTTCTTCAGGGCCAGTTTGAGGAACACTTCCATGGCCACAGCCAACTCGGGGTTGTCCCCCAGCTTGCCGATGTAGCCAATGTCAGCCTTCAACTCGTTGTAGCCGGAGAAAGCCACCACGGCGACCGGCTTGCTCGCGGCGGGGGAGGCGGCTTGCGCCCAGGTAGCGCCAACTGCGGTGCTTACCAAAAGGGCTACGATCAGTGCACAGTGCCAGACACGCTTCATCCCAGGTCTCCCTTGCAGAATCACGGAATCGGAATTGGACCAGTCTCTCCCCTACGCGACCCCTAACATCCCGGGTCGTTTTAGGGCAGAGAATTCTGCTCCATTATTCGTTGGCCAGCGAGCGATCTTGGGGAAGCTAGCGGGAAAATCTTGGCAAATTCGCGGAAAGAGGAGGGCTACAATGACCTTCCGGCAAAAAAAGAACCTGCATCACCCCGCGGCATGAAGGGAATCGCCTAGGTCATATGAGGGGCACCCCCCCTTCTGTCTCCATGGCCGATGACCAATCACTAAGGTCCAACCCCTCACTCCCACCTGTCTTGTTGGGCGCAGGAAGGTAAATTGGCCATTAGGGATAGGTCATCCGACATGGCGAGGTTTATCGTTCGCGGTAGGTGATGCGACCTTTGGTCAGGTCGTAGGGAGAGAGTTCGACCCGAACCTTGTCGCCCGGCACAATTCGGATGAAATTCTTCCGCATCCGCCCGGCGACGTGGGCGATGACAAGATGGCCGGTATCCAATTGGACGCGGAATCGGGTGTTGGCAAGTGCTTCGGTGACCACCCCTTCGACTTCCAATGCCTTTTCGCTTGGCATAAACTACTCCCAAACAGTTCCAATAGGGGGCTATCCCACCGACAGCCCGAATTCTACCATCGTACCAATTCCCACCCGTTCGTCTAGACCGCTTGGTTTCACCCACGGTTAGCCGCTCGCGAGTGAACGGCGAATCAGACCGTACCACTACGCGAAGAGGGCCTAAACCGATTATTCTACACGGTAGAGAGAAGTAACGCTCGAAAAAACTAACCCGTTTTGCGCATTGGCCACCGATGACAACCACCGCCTCGCCCTCGTCGCCCCGCCCTGTGGCCGCTCCCAAGCGGCAGCTTACCCTGTTCGACTCCACCTCGATCATCGTGGGGATCATCATTGGGGCAGGGATTTATGAGAGCACGCCGCTCATCGCCCGCGGCGCCGGCGGCCCCTCGATGCTCGTGGGCGTCTGGGTGCTCGGCGCGCTGCTCTCGCTGGTCGGCGCACTGTGCTATGCCGAGTTGGGCACGATGTACCCACGCGAAGGAGGCGACTACGTCTATCTCAGCCGGGCGTTCGGTCGGCCGGTCGGTTTTCTGTTTGCCTGGGCCCAGCTTTGGGTTGTGCGCCCGGGGTCGATCGGGGCGATGGCCTATATCTTCGCACGCTATGCCAATCAACTCGTACCGCTGGGCGGGTCGCCAGGGGGCGGTCTGACCGATGCGCAGGCCCTGCTGGTCTACGCCTTGGCCTCGATTCTGATCCTCAGTGGCGTCAATATTCTGGGAGTCCGCGAAGGGAAATGGACTCAAAACATCCTGACGACGACCAAGGTTGTGGGACTCTTAGCCGTTTTTGCCGTCGGGCTGTTGGTCGTTGCGCCGAACGGCCAACCGGCGTCTGCGGCATCCGCGGCTACGCCAGATGTTGGTTGGACGTCCTTCAAACTGGCGATGATCTTCGTCCTCTTCGCCTACGGCGGCTGGAACGAAATGGCCTATGTGGCGGCAGAGGTGCGCAATCCGCAACGCAATATTCTCGTCGCCCTGATTCTGGGAACCGTGGCTGTGGGGATCGTCTACCTGCTCGTTACGCTGGCTTTTCTCCATGCCTTGGGCTATCAAGGCGTGGTCCATTCCGAGGCCGTAGCCGCCGAGGTGCTCAAGCCGGCCTTGGGCGACTGGGGCGCTCGATTCATCAGCATCCTGATCTGCGTTTCTGCCCTAGGGGCTGTCAACGGCCAGATCTTCACCGGCGCCCGGATCTACTACGCGATGGGCAAAGACCATCGTCTCTATGCCAAGCTGGGGCAATGGAGCGCCCGCTTTGGTACGCCCGCTTGGTCACTGGTCATTCAAGCCCTGATCACGACCGGCTTGGTCGTGGGATTCGGGCTCACGAAGAACGGTTTTGAGAGCATGGTCAAGTTCACCACGCCGGTCTTTTGGTTGTTCCTCGTCCTGGTCGGCGTGGGACTGTTCGTCCTGCGGTTTCGCGAACCGAACGTCGCGCGTCCCTATCGCGTCCCCGGCTATCCGATTACTCCAATCCTCTTCTGTCTGTCGAGCCTCTTCATGGTCTACTCGAGTCTCACCCATGCGATCGAGGAAAAGAGTTGGGAAGCGATCTGGGCTGTGGGAGTGCTGCTTGTGGGAGTATTCTTCTGCTTCTACGATCCGCGCACCGAGGGGGCGGAGAATGACGACTGACGAAGCATTGCGCGTCCCGAACACATGCCGCCCAGCCGTTTAGCCGCGGCACTGGTGCCGCACATTTGGGACGCGGCCCTCCCCGTCCGCCGGCTCTAGATTCGAACGACTTGCGTGCCGCTCAAGCGTCGGACGAGACGGCGCATTTCCAGAACGCTGAGCGTGGAGAGCACACTTGGAACCGAGAGGCCCGTGGCGGCGAGGATCGCGTCGACCGAGGTAGGAGCAGTACCGATCGCATCGAGGACCTGCTGTTCCTGTTCGTTGAGCAACAGTTCGGCCGGATGATGGACCGGGCGTCCGTCGTCACGTGCGGCCGGCTCGAACAAGGGGCCGAGTTCTTCGAGCACGTCGTCGGCGTTCTCCACCAGTTTGACCCCGTCGCGAATCAGACGATGGCAGCCGCGCGACGTGGGATCTTCTACCCGGCCGGGGACGGCGAAGACTTCCCGGCCTTGCTCCATCGCCTGCCGGGCGGTGATCAGGGCACCGCTCCGATCGCCGGCCTCGATAACGAGCAAGCCCAGGGAAAGACCGCTGATGACTCGATTGCGTTGGGGAAATACGCCGCTGTGCGGTGCGGCCAAGGGCGGGGCCTCGCTCAGGAGAGCTCCATGGGCAACCACTTCCTCGGCGAGCCGCTGGTGTTCCGGTGGGTAGATGTTCAGCACACCACTGCCGAGCACGGCCAGGGTCCGTCCTCCGGCGGCAATCGCCCCGCGATGAGCGGCTGCATCGATGCCCCGGGCCAACCCGCTGACGATTGTCAGCCCCGCCCGGGCAAGACTGGCGGCTAATCGTTCGGCTTGCCGCAGGCCGTAATGCGTGGCATGACGTGTGCCGACGATCCCGAGGGCCAGCCCATCTTGCGGCTTGAGTTCACCGCGGACAAAGAGCACCGGCGGCGGGTCGGGAATCTGACGCAGGACCGACGGATACGCATTGTCCGCCTCCACGATGATTTGCACCTCGTGCCGCCGGCACAAGGCGATCAGCCCTTCAACGTCAACCTCGTCCCGTGCAGCGAGGATTCTTGCCGTCAGCTTAGGCCCCACCCCCTCGACACTTCGCAACTCACTAGGTGTGGCGGTCAGCACCGCCTCGGACGAGCCGAATCGATCCAGAAGCAACCGGCGAGTGCGCGGCCCGACCCCTGGCACCATCGCCAGCCGCAGGGTATAAGCCAGGTCTTCTGGAAGGATTCTCGTCTGCCCCGAGTCGCTCATCATTGTGTAACCGCCGTGAGGGCGGGAGTCAGTGTTTGATGCGAATTGGTAATCAGCCATCAGCTACCAGTAACGAATCCTCCGCGATGAACGGCCAGAGTCCAACGCTCTGATAGCTGACAGGAGTCATGCCTACTTATTCAGCCAACGCCGCGCGGACGTCGACCGGGTCGATGTCGCCCACCAGTTCGCAGTGGCCCATGCGCGCCGGCAGCACGAACCGGAGCTTGCCATGCTCGACCTTCTTGTCATGCAGCATCGACCGGAGCACCAGATCGTGGTCCAGTGACGGAATCTTTGTCATCAGCCCGAGGGCTTCAAGGAGCCGCTGCTGCCGGGCGGTGAACTCGGCGTTGACGCGGCCCAACCGCTCGGCCAAACGCGAGGCGCAGAGCATGCCGACGGCCACGGCTTCGCCGTGCAGCAGTTTGCCGTAACCGGTCAGCGTCTCGAACGCATGGCCAAAGGTGTGGCCATAGTTGAGCACGGCGCGCAAGCCAGTTTCTTCCCGTTCGTCCTTTTCGACAACGTCGGCCTTCAACCGGCAGCAACGGGCGATCACTTCTCGGAGCACCTCATGGTCGTGGGCGTTCAGACCAGCCACGTTCGCCTCAAGGTAGCTGAAGAACTCGCCGTCGAGGATCACGCCGTACTTAACCACCTCGCCCAGGCCGGCGCGATACTCCCGTTCCGGCAGGGTTTCCAAGGTGGCCGTATCGATCAGCACGCCCATTGGCTGCAAGAATGCGCCAACCATGTTCTTGGCCGCCGGCAGATTGATCCCGACCTTCCCGCCCACGGAACTATCGACCTGGGCCAGGAGCGTCGTGGGAACCTGAAGAAAACGGACTCCCCGGGCATAGGTGGCCGCGACAAAGCCCGCCAAGTCGCCGCCGCGGCGCCCCCCCACCGCCACGACAACGCTCTTCCGGTCGGAACCAAGCAGCAGGAGTTTCTCCCACAACGCCATGGCTGAATCGATCGACTTGGTTGGCTCGCCAGCTTCAACGACCATCAGGTCGACGGTCATCTCTGCTTCTGCGAGACTCTCGGCCACCGCATGGGCATGAGGCTTTTCCACGTGTTCGTCGGTAATCACCACGGCATGGGTCGCTCGACCGCGATCCATGAGAAACTCGCCGGCGCGGCTCAGATTGCCGGCGTCAATTTCGATGTCGTAGCTTCGCTCAGCCAGGTTGACGTGGACGATTTGAGCGGAAGGGTTCACTGGCAGACTCCTCCAGGCGGCTCTTTCAACCGCTCAAGATCCTCGGCGGTGACGGTGATTTGCCGGCAGAACCCGGTGGGCAATCGGACATACTCCAGCCGGGCCGCCTTCTGGGGCTCCGCGTGCAACCGCTCTTCGGCACTCGCACGCTGTTGCGGCTCCATGGTGTCCAACTCCTCGGGCCAGATCGTGTTGGTCTCCACGACCAAGGCCTCGCGGTAGGGATCAAATGCTGGTTTTGCTTCTTTAGCCATGCCTGAATCCACGCAATTGAAGGACTCCGGATTCAAAGAGTCTATTCTATCGTGGCGCGAGCGGAGTCACAGCCCCCTCCTAGACCAAAGGTGGGGGGATGACGAATGACGAAAGCCAAATGACGAAGGAATGTCCGAATGACTAAATGACGAAGCGATCGCCACCCACCCATTTGGGCTTCGTGCCTCGTCATTCCTTCGTCCCTTGGCGTTGGTCATTTCCTCCCGTCTTAGGCGCGATCGAACGGAAAGGCGATCACCTCGTCAAGCCGCTGGGCACCGGCAGCCAACAAGACGATGCGGTCGAAGCCCATGGCCACACCGGTCGATGGGGGCAGCCCGGCATCCATGGCGGCCAGGAGGCGGCTTTTTTCGGGAAGAGCCGGCTTGCCGTCGGCCAGACGGAGTCGGTTGTTGTGGACGTTGCGCTCGCGCAGCACGGCCGGATCGAGGAGTTCGTGGTAGCCGTTGGCCAATTCCATCCCGGCCACGTACAGTTCGAACCGTTCGGCCACCGGGGGATCGTCGAGACGCACTCGGGCGAGTGCCGCCTGACTGGCGGGGAAGTCGTAGAGAATCGTCGGCCGCTCTTGCCCCAGGAAAGGCTGGACCCGTTCGACCACCAAGAGATCGAGCCAGCCGTCGCGGTCGGCAACCGGCAGACTGGCCGGGGCCTCAATCCCGCTCGCTTGAATAGTGGCCACCAGAACCTCATTGCTGGCCGTCAACGGGTCGATGCCGACGAACCGTTGGAAGGCTTCTCGATAGCTGATCCGCTCGGCCGGGCCGCGTCCCAGGAGCGTTTCGCTCAGATCGCTGAGCAGTTGCATTCCTTCGGCCAAGCCGTCGCCCACGCGATACCACTCGACCATCGTAAACTCAGGGTTGTGCAGCGGGCCCTGCTCGTCTTGGCGAAACGCCCGGGTCACCTGGTAGATCGCCGTGGCGCCGGCGGCCAAGAGCCGTTTCATGGCGAATTCCGGTGAAGTTTGCAGCCAGTAGCGGCGTTCGCTGCGCGTGGCGGTGGCCGCTTGGACGACGACCGAAAACGGGTCCAAGTGACGATCGATGACCGTCTCCGCCGAGAGCACGGGCGTTTCGACTTCCAGAAATCCGCGCTTGTCAAAGAAATCGCGAAGCCGACGAAGCAACGCCGCACGCAGACGGAGATTCTCCAGGCTGGCCGTGGGACGGAAATCGTCGGCGTAGTGGATACGATTCATGGTTTTCGGGCCGGTCCGGCCCGGCTCGAAAAAAATGGCCAACAGTCCGCTTGCGGTTTAGTCCCGGCTCTCGTGCCGGGGGCGGACAGAACGATAATCGCCGTTGGGCTCCCTCTCCCAGCCAGCGGGAGAGGGAGCCTCGACGGTGGTCGCTTACTCTTTGACGCGTTCGAGATACTCGCCGGTACGGGTGTCGATCTTCAGCAAATCACCCGTCTCGACGAAGTTCGGCACCGTGATCTCGGCCCCCGTCTCCAGCTTGGCCGGCTTGGTGACGTTCGTGGCCGTATTGCCGCGCACGGCCGGTTCGCAGTATTCGACTTTGAGCACGACGTGGTTCGGAGGTGTGATGCCGATCGGGCTGTTGTTGAACAGCAGCACGCTGCAAATCGTGCCTTCCTTAAGCCACTGCCAGGCGTCGTCGACAGTCTCTGCCGCAATTTCATACTGTTCGTAGTTCGTGTTGTCCATGAATACGAACTGGTCGCCTTGGCGATAGAGGTATTGGGCCTGGATCTCTTCGACGTCGGCCGCATCGAGCGAATCGCCGCTCTTGTAGGTCCGGTCAAGGATCGTATTGCGGATCAGGTTTCGCAATTTGCACTTGTAGAGCGCTTGGCCCTTCCCCGGCTTCACGAAATTGCACTCGATCATCAAGTAGGGATCGCCGTCAATTTGGACTTTGAGTCCCTTCCGAAATTCGCTGGTGTTGTATGAGGCCACGGGTACGATTCCTGCGATGACTTCCTGAAAGGAATAGGTTGTGATACGCTTCTTAAGTCATGACAACGAGAACACCGTCCGTCGAATCCCTGGTCCAGTCTTCGCTCCCAGCCGTGGAGGCCGATTGGCAGGCCATCGTGGCTGACGCCGTCACCGATCCTGGGGAGTTATGCCGACTGCTGGACTTGCCATCGTTGTTGGCAACCAACGCGTGTCGGGCGACGGAGGAATTCCCTCTTCTGGTGCCGCGGACCTATCTGGCCCGCATCCGTCCTGGCGATCCTTTGGACCCCTTGTTGTTACAGGTTCTCCCCCGCATGGAGGAACTAAAGGCAGCCCCCCAGTTCAGCAAGGATCCGCTTGGCGAAGCGGAAGCGACCCGGACCCCCGGGTTGCTGGCAAAATACCAGAATCGCCTCCTTATGGTATCAACTGGGGCCTGCCCCGTCCATTGCCGCTTCTGCTTCCGCCGGCATTTTCCCTACCGTGATCTGCCCAGCGCGAAGGCCCGTTGGGAGGCCGCGGCCGTACAACTCGAAGCGAATCCGTCGATCCATGAGCTCATTCTCAGTGGTGGGGATCCCCTCACCCTGAAAGACGAATTGCTCCATCACCTGATTGAGCGGGTGGCGGCCATCCCTCATTTGCGGAGACTACGAATTCACAGCCGGTTCCCGGTACTCATCCCCCAGCGGGTGACACCTGCCCTCGTGAATCTGCTGCGAGCGACTAGGCTTACCTCAATGGTAGTAATTCACGTCAACCACCCAGCCGAGATTGACGTGGCCGTCGCCGAGGCCTTTGGGCGGCTGGTCGACGCAGGCATTCCGCTGCTGAGCCAATCGGTTCTCCTACGGGGGGTGAACGACCAGATCGAAGTGCTTCAGGAATTATACGAGCGTCTGGTTGACTTGCGCGTGATGCCCTATTATCTCCATCAATTAGACCGGGTTGCTGGTGCAGCGCACTTTGAGGTGCCCGAAGCAGTAGGACGCAAGCTGATCGAGGAGCTTCGCACGCGTCTGCCTGGCTACGCGGTACCGCGTTATGTGCGCGAAACGCCGCACGATCCGAGCAAGGTCGTGTTGGCGTAGGACCGTCTGTACACTCTCGATTGGTACATCATCATGCGACTTGCCCGCACTGCCACCAGAGTTCAACCGTTCCGCGTAGCGGCCGGGCTTGCCCGGCGTTTGCGTTCGGTTGGGAATCGACTTTCCAGACGAACGCCGGACAGGACCGCCCGCTACGTAGCGTGGATGGCGTTGATCTTGAGTGCCATGGAAATCGGCCACCCAGCCGCGGCGGAAAACTGGCCACGATGGCGTGGGCCGCAGAGCAACGGGGCTAGCCAGGAGCGGAACCTATCGGTGGCGTGGAACGAAGAGTTTGGCGTAGCCTGGAAGTGCCCGCTGCCCGAATGGGGTAACAGCACACCAGTCATCTGGAACGACGCCATCTTCCTGACCAGTGAGACTGAAGAAGGGCAACTGCTATTGCTTCGGATCAGCAAGGCCACCGGTAAGATCGTGTGGACTCGACAGGTCGGCTCGGGAAAGGCTGAAGTCGTCAAGCTCGGCAAGAAGGAGGGGGAAGCCCGCCGGCACCAGAAGTTCCACGCATCGCAGAACTACGCCAGCCCCTCGTGTGTCACGGACGGGGAAGTCGTGATTGCCCACTTTGGCAACGGCGATTTGGCGGCCTACGACTTCGACGGCAATCCGCGTTGGTTCCGCAATCTGCAAAAGGACCACGGCCCATACACGATCTGGTGGGGACATGCCAACAGTCCTGAGTTGTACAAGGACTTGGTCATCTCGATCTGCCTGCAAGATTCCTGTGCCGACTTGCCAGGCGAGCCGTCGCCGAGTTATATCGTCGCCCACGATAAGCAGACGGGAAAGCTTCGCTGGAAGACCTTGCGGCCCACCGCTGCCTCGGCCGAGTCGTGCGATGCTTACACCACGCCTTTGATTTGGCAAAACGGCCGGCAAACGGAAGTGGTAGTCATGGGGGGGCAAATGCTCGACGCCTACGATCCCGAGAGTGGGCAACGGCTTTGGTACCTGCCGGAACTGGTCGGCAATCGGGTGATTACCGGTCCGGTGGCCGCTGACGGCCGGATCTTCGCAACGCAAGGGATGCGGCAGGCCCTGTTGGCCTTTCAGCCGGGTGGGGAAGGGCGACGTTCACGGGATGAAATCGTTTGGAAGTTCGACCAGGGGACGCCCGATAGCCCCACGCCCGCCATTTGGGGCGACCTCCTCTTCATGATCAGCGATAATGGCGTGGCCCGTTGCCTGGATACCAAGACCGGCCGACTCTTGTGGAAGGAACGCCTCAAAGGCGACTATCGCGCCTCACCGCTGGCCGCTGACGGCCGCATCTACTTCCTCAACATGAAAGGCCTCACGACGATCGTCGCCGCTTCGTCCCGATTTAGCCGCCTGACCGAAAATCAACTCGACGACGCGACCATCGCCTCACCAGTGGCTTCCGACGGCCACTTGTTTATTCGTGGGAAAAAATGGCTATACTGTGTGGGAAAGTAGGCCGTACACAGTACGCCGTACACAGTACGCCGTACACAGTACGCCGTACACAGTACGCCGTACATGGTACGCAACACAGACTCCGTCCTCCGTCGCGCTGCGGCGGGGCTTGCGGTGCGTTGCCTCGGGGGGCCCAAGAGCAGGGCGCGATCCGCAAACCGCCGAATCCCGCCAATAGCAACCATCGAACCGTAACGCACGAAGCTTACATCATGAAACGACCAATCCCATTCAACCTACGATTCTCATTATTCGTGTTGGTCGGTCTGTTTTGCTTGAGAACTGGAATCGTCTCGGCCCAGCCGTCCGACGAGCGGCCGAACATCGTGTTTGCCATCGCCGACGATTGGGCCTGGCCGCATGCCGGCGCGTATGGCGACCGCGTGGTCAAAACGCCGACGTTTGACCGGCTGGCCCGCGAAGGCGTCCTGTTCAACTACGCCTTCGTCGCCGCGCCAACCTGTACGGCCTCCCGCGGTGCGATTCTCACCGGTCAGGCAATCCATCGCCTGGAACAAGGGGCCAACCTATGGAGCCAGTTGCACGAGAAGTTCAAGGTCTATCCGGAGCTCCTCGAAGCATCCGGCTATGCGATTGGTCTGACTCGCAAGGGCTGGGGCCCCGGAACGCTCGAAGGCACCGGACGCACTCGCAACCCGGCCGGACCAGCATTCAAGAGCTTCGCCCAGTTCTATCGCACCGTGCCCAAGGATAAGCCGTTTTGCTTCTGGTTCGGCAGCCTTGATCCCCATCGTCCCTACGATCGAGACTCGGGACTCCGTGCGGGGATGACGCCGGACGCGGTTCAGGTGCCTCCCTTCCTGCCCGACACTCCTACAGTCCGCCGCGATGTGTTGGACTACTACTTCGAGGTCGAGCGGTTCGATCGGGAGGTGGGCGAGATCGTCAAGTTGTTGGAAGAATCGGGCCGGCTGGAAAACACGATCCTTGTGATGACCGGCGACAACGGTATGCCGTTTCCTCGGGCCAAGGGGACTCTCTACGACTCAGGGACTCGAACGCCGCTTGCGATCTACTGGCCGCGCAAGATCAAACCGGGCCGGGTGGTCGACGACATGATCAGCCTCTGCGACTTGGCCCCCACGTTCCTCGAAGCTGCCGGGCTTCGGCCCCTGCCGGAGATGACTGGGCGAAGCTTCTTGGACGTGTTGGTGTCCGACAAGTCCGGGCGAGTCGACCCGCAACGCGACAAGGTCTTCACCGAACGCGAACGACATTGCGTCTGCCGACCGGGCGACAAAAGCTATCCGGTTCGCGCGATCCGCACACACCAGTTCCACTACATCCGCAATCTTCGTCCCGACCTCTGGCCGGCCGGCGATCCGGACCATGTGGAAAACCCCGTTGGGGCTTATGCCGATGTGGACGGCTCGCCGACGAAGTCGGAAATCCTCGCCCGGCAGGCGGAACCGGCTATCGCTCCCTATTACCAGGCCGCCTTCGCCAAGCGCCCGGCGGAAGAACTGTACGATACCACGAAAGATCCCGGGGAGATGCACAACCTCGCCGACAAGCCGGAATATGCCGAGGTCCAGAAGCACTTGCGCGAGGAACTCGGCCGCTGGATGGCTGAGACCGGCGACCCCCGCGCCAACGGCGAGACGGATTACTGGGACAAGTGCCTCTACGTGGGCAACCGGAAGAAGCCGAAGGAGTAGCAGCAACCGCCATACGCCGGGCTTCTGGTCGTGGACGTCGGCCGCATCTTCGTGTAGCCCTGACACTCGTACCGGGAGTGAGTTGCATAAGGCGTTTGGCTTTCGCTCCCGAGACAAATGCCGGGGCTAAACAACAAGAATCTCGACTGATCTTCATTCTCCAGGAGGGAACCAGCTTGGCCGTTTCTTTGAACACCATTCACCAGGGGGATTGTATTGCTGGGTTGAAGAAGCTGGACGACGGCGTTGTTGATCTGGCCTTTGCCGATCCGCCGTTCAATATTGGCTATGACTACGACGTTTACCAAGACAATCTTCAAAGCGAGCAATACCTCGACTGGACGCGTCAGTGGACAGCCGAGGTCGTCCGGGTGCTCAAACCGAATGGGACCTTCTGGTTAGCGATCGGCGACGAGTATGCCGCGGAACTGAAGCTGATCCTGCAGCGCGAGCACGGCCTGGTCTGCCGCAGTTGGGTCGTCTGGTATTACACATTCGGCGTGAATTGCAAGAACAAGTTCAGCCGTTCCCATGCCCACCTGTTCCACATGGTCAAGGACCCGCAACAATTCACCTTCAACACCGAAGCGATCCGCGTGCCCTCGGCCCGACAGTTGGTCTATGCCGACCGTCGAGCTAACCCCAAAGGTCGGCTTCCCGACGATACGTGGATTCTTCGTCCCCAGGATATCCCCGACGGCTTCGCTCCAACCGATGACACTTGGTATTTTCCCCGGGTCTGCGGCACGTTTGCCGAACGGGCGGGTTGGCACGGCTGCCAAATGCCTGAGCAATTGCTGGGGCGGATCATCCGCGTTTCGAGCAATCCCGACGACTTGGTACTCGACCCGTTCGGCGGCAGCGGCACGACGCTCGCCGTGGCCAAAAAACTGGGCCGGCGGTTTCTAGGGTTTGAACTATCCCAGGAATACGCCGCGGCGATTAAAAAACGGCTCGCTGCGATCAAGGTCGGCGATAGCTTGGAAGGGACAGCGGAACCGCTGGTTAGCGTTCCCAATACCGCCAATGGTCGCAGCTTGGACCGGACAAAACCCGCCGCGTCACCGCGGCGCAAGAAAACAACCACACCGGACAGACAGCTCCCCGGGTTTGACTACTAGCCCACAATCTCCACTAAAGGGCTATTCGTGGTTGGTGTCTATCAAAACCCATCCGGCTCGTGAAAAATGTGAGGAAGATGGGCTGACCTGTCGTTTTGGCAGAATTTGTCAGGCTGCAGGAGTGTGAAGTCCTGGGCTCCGTGCTTTGGAGGGTCGTTCTCTCCCCAGAGTGGCAATTATTTTCTGTTGGAATTGACAACAACCCTTGGACAGGTTTTTTCCCAGGCGTATAATGGGAACTTTCCGGGCAGTCGGTGTGTCATCGTCGTTGTAACACTGGCAGATCTTCCGGACGGCGGATCTGTAAGCAAAGGAAAAAATTGCACGACGATGGCCCCCTCCTTCTCTTGGATCGCTTCTTGACTGGCCTTCTGGGCAATAATCCTAACTGTTGTATTTCCAAGACGTTATCGAATTGGACTTGCGTCGTCGGAAGGGATTCCTGCTGAGGCTGGTTGGGTTTGGCACATGAAGTGCTTTTCCAACCCCCGTCCTGCGGTCAAACGCCAAAAGAGACACGACTCCGAAACGAACTCACCGTTAGGGCGTTTGAACCGAAAACCTGCTAGACTAACCTTTGTGGGAGAGGCAGTGCTGTGGCCGGTAGCAGGGCTTGCTGAGCCCCTTACCTCCAGTGACTGAACTCTCCCCTGACGACCTCCGTAGCTAAAATGAACAGCACGATCGAACAGATGAACCTTCCTGCTGCGAGCGACCTTCCCCTGGCCGAGTGGAGCGATGAAGACATCCTCCTCGAGTATCAGGCGACCAGCTCACGGCGGGCGTTCGAGGAACTCGTCCATCGCTATGAGCGGGAGTTGTTCAACTACCTGCGTCACTATCTGGGCGATGCCGAGATGGCCGAGGATGCCTTCCAGGCCACGTTCCTCCAGGTTCATCTGAAAGTCGCGCAGTTCGAGGCAGGGCGGAAGGTCCGTCCCTGGCTCTACACGATTGCGACAAACCAGGCGATCGACGCCCAACGTCGCAACCGACGTCACCGGATGGTGAGCTTGAACCGCCGGGGGGGAGAGAATGGTGAGGATACGGAAGTCGGGTCGCTCGCCGAGTTGCTCGGCAGCCACGAGCCGGACCCGTTCGACCAGCTCGAGGAGGCCGAACGGCACGATGATGTCCGGCGCGCGGTCGAGCAGCTTCCCGATGGCTTGCGGGAGGTTTTGTTGTTGGTCTACTATCAAGGCCTGAAATACCGCGAAGCCGCCGATATCCTCGACATCCCCGTAGGCACGGTCAAGAGCCGGTTGCACGCCGCAATCCACAGACTTAACGAAGCCATCAACCCTACCAACCTGCCCGGACATGGCTAGTGCAGAACAGCAATTGCTCGGTTACCTGCTCGGCGCGTTAGACGACGGCGAGCAGGAGGCGATGGAAGAGGAACTCCAACGCGATTCCCAGTTGCGGGAACAACTTGTCATCCTACGGCGGCGTCTCGAGCCGCTCCGTCAGGCGTTTGGCGAGGATCTTGATCCGCCGATTGGCCTCGCCCAACGGACATGTGCGTTTGTGACTGCCTATGCGGCCACCCACGATGAGCCCTCGGTGGTCGTGCCTCCGACGCTGCTGGTCGAGAGCGCCCCGTCGCCCGTGGGCTTTTGGGGAACAGGAAGGCAATGGAGTTGGCCCGACCTGACTGTTGTGGCCGGGATTGTCCTGGCAGCTCTGGCGATCGTTTTTCCGGCGATCCAGAGCAGCCGTTTCCAAGCCCGATTGCTTACCTGTCAGGACCACTTGCGACAACTCGGCCAATCACTGACTGAATACAGTGTGCGTCACCGGGGACTCTTTCCCCAAGTCCCTCAACAAGGGACGCTGGCCGCCGCCGGCATCTACGCCCCTGTGCTCTTGGGAAGTGGTTTCCTCAATGACATGCGGACGATCATTTGCCCAGCCTCGAGACTTGCCGACGCCCCGCAGTTCCGCGTGCCCTCGCTTGAAGAATTGCAGACCGCGACCGGCCCGGAACTGGCCCAACTACGTTCGGTGATGGGAGGCAGCTACGGCTACTCGCTGGGATACACCGAAGCCGGCCAGTACCACCCCACACGTAACCTGGGACGCGCGCACTTTGCCCTGATGGCCGATGCGCCCAGCGGCGCTTTGCCCGGTTATCAAAGCCTCAACCATGGTGGGCGAGGCCAGAACGTGCTCTTCGAAGACGGCCACGTGATGTTTCTCACCACCCCCACGGCGGCCGGCCCCAGTGACGAACTGTTCGTCAACGACACCGGCATGGTCGCTCCCGGTAACCACCGCAACGATTCGGTGATTGGCGCCAGCGACACCATTCCGGTGGTGTTGGTCAGCGGTGGGGACCTGAAATGACGAAGGACGAAATCTACATGACGAAGGAACGCCCAAATGTCCAAACGACGAAGAGTGTTCTACCCATTGGGGTTTTGTGCTTCGTCATTCCTTCGTCATTCTGATTTCGTCCTTCGACATTCTCCTCTTCCTCCTTCCCAGTCCCTACAACCGACATCAACCGCCCCGTTTTCCGCCCGACCCATCCGGAGAGGGGGATTTCCGTTGCCAAGGGTTCTCGCTCGTCGCTATACTGGATGCTGACGGTCCGATGGTGCGATGAAACCATCGCGGGGTTCCGTTCTTTTCTCGTCGCCTAACCCGGTGCCTTTCTCACGGTGCCGACATTGACCGCAGGAGGACACGAGCCGTGACGCGGAAACTCGGCGGTTTGACTCTTCTGAGCTTGTTTGTCTTCGCCTGGTGTTCGAGCGTCTCGGCGGAGCGTTTCATCCTGGAGACGGGTGGACCGATCGTCGGCGAGATCCTCAATCCCAACCAGTCGCCACGGGAAAACTATGTCATTCGGACCGACAGCGGAGTCGAGATCACGCTCGACAAGTCGCAGATCAAGAAGATCGAGTATCTTCGGCCCGACGAAGTCGAGTATGAGAAGATCCGTTCCCGTTATCCCGACACGGTCGAGGGGCAATGGGAGTTGGCCGAGTGGTGTCGGGAAAAGCGGCTCTCCGCGGCAAGGGAAACGCATTTGAAGCGAATCCTGGAACTCAACCCAGACCACGAACCGGCCCGCCGCGCGCTCGGCTACAGTCGGGTGGGTGGCCAATGGATGACACAGGAGGAGGCGATGATCAAGCAAGGGTATCAACGCTATGGTCATCGCTGGATGCTGCCGCAAGAAATCGAAATCCTTGAGAAGAAGAACAAGAATGAGTTGGCCGAGAAGGAGTGGGCCAAGAAGATCAGCGTCTGGCGAGATTGGCTGGGCACCGAGAAAGGGCAGGTGGCCAAGGAAAATATCCTGATGATCGATGAACCTCAGGCGATCAAGGCCCTCGCCATGGCCTTAAGCGACGACCGTCGCGATCAGGCCCGGCTCTTGTTCGTTGAGGCTTTGGCCCACATCGGTACCCCGGAGGCTCTGGATGTCCTCGCGCGACGTACCCTGGAAGATCCGGTAGAAGAAGTCTGTTTGACTTGTTTGGACCACCTGAAAAAGAAAAAGTATCCCGGGGCCACTGCTTATTTTGTCCGCCAACTAAAGCACAAGGACAACGCGATGGTCCAACGTGCCGGGGTGGCTTTGCGTCACTTGGGCGACCCTTCGGCTGTCGGCCCGTTGATCGAGGCCTTAGTGACGGTCCACAAGTACAAGACTGGCGGCGGAGGCGGAGGCGGCGATCAATACAACATGAGCTTCGGCAACGACGGGGTCGGCGGCTTCTCGTTCGGCGGCGGCCCCAAGATCATTACCAAGGAACACCAGAACCGCTCCGTTTTGGAAGCCCTCGTCGAGTTGACCGGTGGCGTGAACTACGGCTTCAACGTCCCCGCCTGGAAAGCCTGGTACGCCCAGCAGAAGCGGCGGACGGTCGATGCCCGACGGGATTGAGGTCCCACGCAGAAATAAGTGGGGGGGCCTGAGCTGGAAGGACATCGTCAACGCAACGCCTTGAAACCGCGTCTTACGCCTTCGGCTTGAGTTTCCCCGCGAGCCAAGCGGCCAGCGCCGGAATGCCCTCGCCGTGGAGGGCGGAGACCTGGAAGACTTCGGCGTCCGGAGCCAGACGCTTCATGTCGCTTATCACCCGCTCGATGCGGAAATTCGAATGGGGCAACAGATCGGTCTTGGTGATCACCAGCGCATGAGAACGCTGAAAAATGGCGGGATACTTGACCAACTTGTCGTCCCCCTCGCTGATGCTTAGCACCACCAGCCGGAGATGTTCGCCCAGGTCGAAGCCGGCCGTGCAAACCAAATTGCCCACGTTCTCGATCACCAGCAGGTCGATCGCCTTCAGATCGAACCCCTCGACGGCCGCAGCAATCATGCTGGCATCCAGGTGGCAGGCCCCATCGGTGTTAATCTGAACAACAGGAATCCCTAGCGCGTCGATCCGATCGGCGTCGATCGAGCCGGCAATATCCCCCTCAATGACGGCCGGGGCCAGAGTGCCCTTGAGGTGGGTAAATACCGCCTCCAACAGCGTTGTCTTACCGCAACCTGGCGAGCCGACGAGGTTGACCCCGTAGACGCCTGAGGCGTTGAATCTTGCGCGATTTTCTTCCGCAAGCTGATCATTGGCCTTGAGGATCTTCTTGGCAGCGACGATTTTCATCAGGGTTCTCCGGCTGGCTATCCAGGAATTGGTCTCGGCTTCAAAGAAGATCGGCAAGCCCGCGGCTCACTCTTCCAATTCGATGCTCTGGAGGATCAATTCCTGACCACCTTCAATCGTAACATCTCCGCTGCCACAAGAGGAGCAGACGGCCGAGATTTCGTCAATCTCGGTCCGTTGCCCGCAGACTTGACAGCAGCAAACGGCCTTCGGTTCGGTAATCGAGAGTGTCGCCTCGGCCACGAGCGTCCCCGGAGCGAGCATCGTAAAGGCAAACCGGATTGAGTCGGGATTGACCCCCGAGAGCCGTCCAATCACCAGATCCAGTCGCGTGATCCGCCCCGGTTGGCCGGACCGCTTGACTTCCTTTTCAACCTGCTCGATCAGGGCATCAACGATAGACAGTTCGTGCACAGGGATGGAAGGAGGGTTAGGGACTGGGGATTCGGGATTAAAGCGACATGTTTAACCGGCGGGCTTGTCCGCCCCGTTTCTTGTTGTACAACCAACGGCGTATGCCAAAAAGGGGTTGAGCAAGTCCGCCAGTGACATGGGGCCTTTGCTGAGGCGATTCAACGGACATGCGCTCTTGTTCACTCCGACTCGCTGCCGCTTGACGCACGCTAGTCCACCGTGGCCAACTGGACCCGCGCCCCTTCCAGGCGATGGGCCAGGAGCTTGGCGATCTGGGTCAACAGCCGGTAGCCAAGTTGCGGATCCGTTGCGCAGAGAGCCCGGAGCTTCTCGCCGTTGATGGCCACCAGGTGGGTCTCTTTGCGGGCAATGGCGTTGGCCGTGTACTTGTAAGGCTCCACCAGAGCGGACCAGCCAAGCAAATCGCCGTCGACGAGCGTGTCCACCGTGCGGTGCTCGCCGCTGCCCAGGACGTACTGGATATCGACTTCCCCTTGGGTGATGATATTCATCGCCGTTGCCGGATCGCCTTCGCCGAATATTTCCCTTCCCGCAGGGATTACCCGCTCCTCCGCCATCATAGCAACCGCTTTGAGGGTCTCGTCGCCAACCGTGCCGAAATACGGATACCGACGCAGGACTTCGGGAGAGATCATCGAAGGTTTCTCCTTGGGGGCAAACCGATCCGCTGGGGAACGTCCACTTCGCTTAACCGCATGCACTCACACCCATTTAACCGGCAGGCTTGCCTGCGGCCAAATGACTATTGGCTGGCTGACCTCGCATCCAGGGTCGCCAGCACGGCTTCGACTGCCAGGGGGATGGCCGCCTGGACGGCCGGGGTGCAGTCGTCGCCAAAAGTCAGTATATCTTCCGCCTCGATTCCGACAAGCAAGATGTCTTCGTCGGCCGGCAAGGCCAATCCCGCCTGTCGACCGAGGGCCAAAGCCGTCGGCAGGTTCATGTCGTGCGATGACGCGCTTTTTTGCGTAGGAATCCCGTGCGGCGTCAAACGATGAATCGTTCCCGGCAGGGCCCCGGTAACGATCGCATCGACCACGATCGCCCGATCGTACCCCACCATTCGTTCCATCAACCGCAGCCCGCCCCAGTAGTCTTCGTCCACTTCCACGTCCGGCCGGTCGGTCAATCGCCGCTGAAGCTCCCACACGACCCGCAGCCCGACGCTGTCGTCGCGAACCAGGGGATTGCCAAGACCGAGGATCAGGGTTTTCATGGTGCTGCAACCAGGGCTGTTCGAGTGACCGCGCGGAAAACACATTCCAGACGGCGTAGAACCCGTTCGGTTCGTTCAACGACAACGAGATATCCCAAGCCATTCACCGCAATTGGCCGGCTAGCAACGGATAGCAACATTCCAGAACTCGATGAGGTTTGGTGGGACGACTCGCACGTTCATTCCGCTCTCGCAAAACTCGGATAGCTCGCCGAACGACGGAATTCATGCTCTCCGTACGAGCGACAAATTGCAAGAGTACGTTTGCGTCGATTAGCCCAGACACGTTACGGGTGATCCCCATGAATCCCTTCGCGGGTGATAGCCTCGACGGTAGGGGGGGATCGCTTCGAGCAGCAATTGCCGAACCGCCTCGGAATTGCCCCCATGCCGCACTGGCTCGTCATTGCAGTTCGATGTTCGGGTTCACCTTGATCGCAATCACGATCGTCACAGGCCCACGTTCCTTACGTCTGGTCGTGCACTCGCCATAGCATGACAACCACACTTCCCTTTTTGTGATTGTACGCGGTTATCGTGGGCTAGTCTTACGGTTAATCACACTCCCCGCCGCACGCGGGGCCTCGAGCCGCCGACGGGGGCTGGCGGCCCGAGGGGCCCTTGAGCGAAAGAATCGGCTTGATCGCTAGCCGACGTACTGCGACAGACGCTTCACCACTTCCCCTTGGGGGTCGCGGATGGTGACTTCCAGCGGCATCCGGCCGGGGAGGTTGTGCGTGGCGCAGCCGAAGCACGGATCGTAAGCCCGGAAGGCCATCTCGACCTTGTTTAGCAGACCCTCGCGCACCACGCCTTTGTGGATCAAACCTTCGGCCGCTTTCTTGACCGACATGCAGATCGGGGCGTTGTTGTTGGTCGTTCCGACGATCAGGTTGACCTTGGTCAGCAGGCCCCGTTCGTCGGTCCAGTAGTGATGGGTCAGCGTACCGCGCGGCGCTTCCACACAGCCGACGCCTTCGGTCGGAGTTGCCGTCGGCAGGACGCGATAGTCCTTGCTGGTGATCTCCGGGTCGGTGGCCAGTTCCACCCAGCGCTCGGCGGCGTACAACAACTCGATCAGGCGAGCCCAGTGGGTGGCCAGCGTGTGGTGTACCGGCTTGCCGCCGAGGGTTTCGTAGAACCGCTTGTACTCGGCCTGCGCCAAGGGCGTGGCCATGCCGTCGGCCGCATTGAGCCGCGACAGGGGCGTAGCCTTGTAAATGCCCGAGTTCGGGCCGTCGACAAACCCCTTCCAACCGATCTTCTTCAGATAGGGGAACTTCAGATACGACCACGGCTCCACGCGCTCGGCGATGTGCTCGCGGTAGTCCTTGGCGTCGTATTTGGCAAACTCCTTGCCGTCCGGCCCCGTGATGCGAATCTTGCCGTCATAGAAGTTGACATGGTTGTTCGCGTCGACCATACCCATGTTGTAGGTCTGATGGGTGAAGACGCCACCGGTGATTAGATTGACGTAGTCGGTGTTCTTGAGGACCACATCCTCGAACAGCTTCAGGGAGAACTTGGCAAACTCAATCGCATCACGGCCAAGCTGCTCGATCTCTTTGCGCTGTTCTTCATGGATGCCGTGGCTCACCCCGCCGGGCAGACCCCAGTTCGGATGCACGGGCCGGCCGCCAATCATCTTGATCAGCGAGTGGCCGTCGCGTCGCATCTTGAGTACCTTGCCGGCAACGTCCATGCCGACCTTGGCCACGACGCCCAGAATGTTCCGCTCAGCCGGTGGAGCCTCCGGGCCGACGACAAAGTCGGGGCCGCCCAGGGCGTAGAAGTGGGTCGTAAGGTCGGTGGCGAAAAAGATGCTGTAGAACAGCTCGCGGAGCTTCTTGCCCGCCGGCGGCGGATCAACATGGAACACGCCGTCCAGGGCCTTGGTGGCCGCCATGTGATGGGCTTCCGGACAAACGCCGCAGATCCGCGCCGTGAGGTTTGGCATCTCTTCGGCGGGTCGGCCCACGCAAAACCGCTCGAAGCCCCGCAATTCCGGGATCTGCAGGTAGGCGTTGGCCACTTCGCCGTCGTCGTTGAGAAAGATGTCGATCTTGCCGTGGCCTTCCAGCCGGGTCACGGGGTCTATGGAGATACGTTTCATCGTGGAATACTCCTCGTTTGTGTCCGCTCAACCACTCACGCTCTGCGCGTTCTTGTCCAGTTTGCTCCGCCGGAGCAGGCTATGGGCCAGACTGAAGCGATAGAAACTGCCGACCGGGTCGGGAATCCCTTCCTGGATGATCCGGTTGATTTCCTCCGGATCGTCGGAATCGATCACCGAGGCTAACGCGCTCATCAAGCGCGCGCCGTAGTCCTGCACGCCGTCGTTCGCCCCGTAACAGCCGATGCACGGGGAGTTGACCTGGGGGCACAGCGCGCCGCAGCCTGCCCGGGTGGCGATTCCGCAGCAGAGGATCCCTTGTTCCAGAAGGCACGTTTCCTCATCCGGGATGATTTGCCAAGTGCGGACGAACTTCTTGATCTTCTTTTCGCTCCGCTTGCGCTTGCAGGTGTCGCAGACGGTTGTGTTGGAGCCGATCACCGCTCCCTTGGGCGGAAGCTTCCCTTCCACGATGGCCGTGATGGCTTCCCAAATCCGGTCAGCCTCCGGCGGGCAGCCGGGCAGGTAGTAGTCGACTTCGACGGTCTGGTCGAGCGTCTTGAGCGTGTCGTAGAACACCGGCAGGTAGAGCGTTCCTTCGGGCATCTGCGTCGCGTGTTGGGGACGCACATGGTTGGGGTTCTCCGTCGACACCGTCTCCTGATAGGCCGTATCGAAGATCTCTTCCTTCGAGTTCATGTTGGCCAGCCCTGGAATGCTCCCGTCCATCGCGCAGGAACCGAAAGCCACAAGGACTCGCGATTTGCGGCGCAGAAGCTGGGCCATGTATTCCTGTTCGCTGGTACGGATTCCGCCGTTGAACAGGCAGACGTCGATCTCGCCGTCGGCCATCTTTTCGATGTCGCGAACCTTGCCGTCGACGGCCACCGGCCAAAGGACGATGTCGAAGGCCGCCGCCACATCGAGGATCTTCTCGTTAATCCCGAGCACGGCGATTTCGCAACCGCCGCACGAGGCGGCCCAGTACAATGCCAGCTTTCCCTTCTGTTTGGTCTCGTTCATGCCTGGACCTCCATCGCCTCTTCGTGTTCTTTGACGATGCTTTCGAGGGCTTCGAGCCGCTCGCCGTCTTCTTGCCAGTTACCTGGCCACTTCAGCGGACCAAGTTTGCGGACATCGGCCACAAACGTGTCGATCGCCTCGGCCAGTTGCTGGCCTTCGGCGGCCGACGCCCAAATGAGCCGGACCCGGTCTTCCTCGACGCCCATCTGCCGCAATACTTGTTTGATCATCGCATAGCGGCGCATTGCCTTATAGTTCTGCTCGATGTAGTGGCATTCGCCCGGATGGCATCCGGCGACCATCACCCCATCGGCCCCCATCGCCAGGGCTTTGAGCACGAAGGCCGGGTCGACCCGCCCGCTGCACATCACACGCACGATCCGCACGTTCGGTGCGTGTTTGATCCGCGCTGTACCGGCCAGGTCGGCCGCCCGATAAGAGCACCAGTTACAGAGGAAGCCGACGATCTTAGGTTCGAAGGTGTCTTCGCTCATAGCAAGACCTTTCTGCTTGAGGGAGAATTGCAAATTGGAAAGTGCAGAATGCAAATTGCAATTTGCGAACTACCCTTGTTCACCTGTTGTTCTCTGAATCGCTTCTAGTTTCCTGAATGATCGCACATCCGCGCTTCAATTGGCAATTTGCATTTCTTTCTTCTCCGCGGCGCCGTTTCCATTGGCTGAGGGATTCGCGTCCCAGAGGATCCCTTCGATCTCGGCAAAGATCTGCTCGTTATTGAAGTGGGCACCTGTGATCACGCCGGCGGGGCAGGCGGCCACACAGGTACCGCAGCCCTTGCACATCGAGGTGACCACGCGGCTGACTTCCTTCACCTCGTCGTATTCGATGGCGTTGTAGGGGCACATCGTGTTGCAAATCCGGCAGCCGGAGCAAGCTTCTTCGTCGATCGAGGCGACGATCGGCTCGATCATCACCTGCCCCTTGGTGATCATGCCGGCCACCCGGGCCGCCGCCGCGGCCCCTTGGGCCACCGAAGCCGGAATGTCTTTCGGCCCCTGGCAGACACCGGCCACGAACACCCCGTCGGGCATCGTGGCCACTGGGTCAAGCTTCGGATGCCGCTCGGTGTACCAGCCGGCCATGCTGCAGGAAATTCCGCACTTGAGCCCCATCTCCTTGGCGTCGCTCTGGGGCTCCAGCGCGCCCATCAGCACAACCATGTCAACCGGAATCCGCCGCTGCTTGCCCAGCAGCGTGTCTTCGCACTGGACGATCAGTTTGCCTTCTTCGCTCGGCAACCGGGCGGCATCGGTCACTTCGGCCACCTTGCCGCGCACGAAGTGCATCCCTTCTTCGAGGAGCCGCTGGTAGAACTCCTCGTAGCCTTTCTGGTTCGTCCGCATGTCGATGTAAAACGAGTAGACCTCGGCCTTCGTCTTTTCCAGAATCAGGTGGCCGAGCTTCAACGCGGCCATGCAACAAATGGCCGAGCAGTATTCATGGTGGTTGACGTCGCGGCTGCCGACGCAATGGATGATGGCCACCGATTTCGGCTCAGTCACTCCGTCACGCAGGACGATTTTGCCGCCGGTCGGGCCGGCCGCGTTGCAGAGCCGCTCGAATTCCAGCGAGGTGTACACGTTGGCCAACCGTCCGTAGCCGTACTGGGGCACCTGGCGGGCATCGAACATCTTCCACCCCGTGGCCATGATGATGTTCCCCACCTCCAGTTCGATGATCTCGTCCTTCTGATCGTAATCGACCGCGCCGGTCGGGCAGACCTTCTGGCAAACCTTGCACTTCTGCTGTTTGAACCAGCGGCAGTTGGCCACGTCAATCACCGGAATCCGCGGTACGGCCTGCGG
>CAZLDQ010000069.1:0-25351 GCA_964558295.1 uncultured Planctomycetaceae bacterium
CCCTAATCCCAGCCCCTCTTCTCTATCTCACGGCTCACACAACGGCTTCTTCTTCTCCGTAATCCCGGGACACTGAGGAGCCATCTCGGCGTTCAAGGCGATGTATTCGCGCCACTCTTCCGGGACGTTTTCGTCGAGGAAGATGGCTTCCACCGGACACTCGGGAACGCAAGCTTCGCAGTCAATGCATTCACCCGGATGGATGTAGACCATCTTCTCGCCTTCGTAAAAGCACTCGACGGGACAAACCACCACACAGTCGGTGTATTTGCACTCATAACACGGTTTGCATACCACATGAGCCATACCACCACTCCCTTTGAACACCGGGCTTCGTCTACCGTCTCGGGTTGTCTCGGATTCGCAGGTGTTACCTCAACTCTTTACAAAACAATGGGTTGAGGCAACACCTTCTTGCCGCCTGCGTCTCGCCGAATTCTAGAAGCGGGCATTGAGCGTGTCAATCCATGAAACACCCGTCTGGGGGTGGCAACATACATCAAGCTTGCTTTGTTTTCCTTGCGAATTTACAATCAGATAACGGTTGGTTGTCGCTACCTCTCGTTCAGACGGATCGTCAGTCCCCCTTCGAGGCAACGCGGCGCCCCGGTACTCGGTGACAACACGAGGGCTTTCGCCGTGGCACTGTCGGAAATTGATCGCAACCTGCTCGAACGCTGTCTGGGACGCAAGCCCCGAGCGTGGGAGGATTTTGTGGATCGTTTCATGGGCCTGGTGATCCATGTGGTCAATCACTCGGCCCAGGCTCGAGGCATCCGGTTGACCTCCGAGGACCGTGACGATTTGTCAGCCGACGTCTTCCTCAACTTGATCAAAGACGATTTCCGCATCCTGCGCCGGTTCCGCGGTCAAAGCAGTCTGGCCACCTATCTGACGGTGGTTGCCCGGCGAATCGTCGTGCGTGGATTGCTCCAGCGCAAGGGAGCGGTTCCTCTCGGCAATGGAGCCGCCCAGTCGGTCCCTCCCGACCTGCCCGATACTCGTCCGCAAGCCGAGGAACGGATCAACAACTTCGACGAGGTCCAGCGACTGATGGAAGGGCTGGACAGCGCGGAGGCGGAAATCGTGCGTCTGTATCACTTGGAAGCAAAGAGCTACCAGGAAATCAGTCATACGACCGGTGTGGCCGAGAACAGTATCGGACCGATTCTTAGCCGGGCTCGGATGAAGATGCGTCGCGCTGGGGTGAATCCAACCAGCGGATGAGTTGCATCTCGCTAAGCGGGGGGTTGCTTCTCCTCGAAGCGGAGTCTTCTTGTGCGAGAGTGGGCAATAGCACAAGAAGCACTTGATGTCCCGGAAACCACGCCAGCAAATGCACCGAGGAGATCACGGACCACCGAATCGCCCCCCTTCACGAGACGCTGGCCAGGAAGAACGACCGCTGACTCGAACACGACAACCATGTCCCCCGGGCACTGCCTGTTGGGCTACGTCACCCCGCTCAACCAATTCCCAGGCGGCAAAGCGCGAGCCACGCCGAACGCGACCGAACACTCGAGGCAGCACGCCAACAACCTCAAGCCAAGCGACTGGCGGCACGATCGCTCGCCGTTGCCGAAGCCGGGGCCAAGACTCGGTTTTCCGGTGGACTCAGCCACTCACGATAAGCGGTTGAAACGGAGATGACGCGGGGACACGTCACCGAGTGTTTTCGCAGGGCAACCCCGAGGGTTACGCTTCCTTCACCTCTTCGGCCGGGCCGTCTGGCCGTTTGGCCTGGCCGGGCCACTTGTGCAAGGGGCAGCGAAAAGCACGGCCACGGGCTTTCAGGGAGAGGCGACACCCGCAGACCAGGCAGCGGCCACCGCGCCGGCGGTTGCAGGTGTCGCAGATCTCCAGACGTTGGCGATACTCCTCGGGAGATACGGTGCGGCAGCCGTCGACGACGAAGTCGGCCAGTGCCTGGGTGAGATTCCAAACCTGCCGGGAAAGCGGGGGCATTGCGGCGGGTTCGGGGGAGTCGGTGGGGCAAATGTCGGTCATGCTGAAGGCATCTGTCTGTTCCAACGAGCATGTCACGCGGCCGCCGCCGGGGCGCCCTGGACGACCTTCGTGAAGACCTCTTTCCAGGCCTGCCAAAGGACGTCGGGGTTGGCGAGTTCTTCTTCAGCGACGCGCCGGGCACGACGGACCATCGCCAGCCGAAGGTCTTCCTCGTAGGCCAGCTTGGCCGTGTAGTAGGCGATCTCTTCATCGGTGTTGCAGAGATAGCCCGTTTCGCCGTGGCGGATCATCTCTCGCGTTCCCCATTCGTGCTTCACGTCATCCGGCACGCCCGAGGACATCGCCTCGAGGCCTGAGCGGGGCCAGTTTTCCCCGGCGCCTCCGTTGATCTGGACCATGCAATGAAGCTTGCTGAAAAACGTCTGGGGCGTCTCTTGCATCGCCGGCAGGCACTCGGCCCAGGAAGGCGGTGCGCCGAGCTTCGTCTCGATCCGTTTCTCCCAGGCCATCAGCCGAGCACGGATCGGATAGGGAATGCGCGAGTAGATCGACCAGGTATTGCTCGAGTACTTGTCGGGGTCCGGCCGGCTGATTCGCCCAATTACCAGCGGCGTTCCTGGCTCGTGCGGCCGAGGGCGGAACGGGAATTCCTCGAAGGCAAACGCCCCGTGGATCACACTCCCCATTTCCTCGCGATACCCGTAGTCCTTGTAGAGCGCGGTCAACTTCGCCTGCTGGTGGCGGCTCTGGAAGAGGAAATGGTCGAACGGGCCAAATTCGCGGAAATGTTCCCGTTCGGCCTGGAACATCCAGGTCATGCAGTTGGCCCAGATAATCCGACAGCCCGCCTTGCGCAGCGAGGCGGCATTCGCCAGAAACTGGCCGTTGCAGAAGGAAACGACGACCGAGTGTCTCAGCCCCGGCACGTCGAGCAGTTCGGCGGCGCACTGAGGCGCATGCACGGTACAGCCGAGCGACTCACATTTTTGACGCCACTCGGCGTTGATTCGCCAGGTGGGAACGATGACCACCTGCAAACCGTTCCGCCGCCATAGCCGCAGAGTATGCCAGAGTTCCGTGTCCGCGCCGCCGACGGGCCCCGGCGCTCCGATCGTGTAAACCGTGGGCAGTGAACTTCCTTCCAATGATGTCATGGCAATTCCCCGTTTCTGACGCAAAGCATGTCACAAACCAATCATGCTTCACGATAGCGGCGCAGAAACCAAAACAAAACGGCAAGAATTGGCCACCCCCCGCGCAGTGCCAAGAGCACTATGAAGTAGCCAGGACGTCGGATTCGCCAAGATTTGTCGGAAACGCCCTCGGCAGCGTTCCGGGCGATGGAGACGGCGGAACGCCATGGAAGGCGTTCCCTACTGGGTTCATTCGTCAGAACCCATCAGGGTTGCTACTTCGCGTTTGGTACCGGGCGCAGCACGCTCTCGGCGCGGAAGCTGAGCACGGGAAGCAGGCCGCGAAATTCAACATGGCAGTCTTCCAAAACGCCTACCGTCGGACGCGAGAGACGGAAGTGCCAGACTTCGCCCTGGGCGGTCGCCGGACGTTCCCAGCGGAACGATTGGGTGCCGGAGATGTTCGGTTGTTCCCAGACCTGTTTGCCGGTCGCGTCGAAGACGGCGGCCGAGACCCGTTCGGCGTCGCCTTCCCCTTTGAACCGAACGCCGAATTGGCGTGCCTCGGCCGGGACCCAGAAATAGAAGTCGCCTGAGGTGCCCAGGAAATGGATCAGACCACGGTCCGTGCCGACGATGCCGACCGGATGGGTGCAAGTGACGAGTTGCAACGTGTGGTGGCCTGGCGTGGCGAGGACCGTGAACGTGCCCGACTGGTCGGCGGTAAACTTGCCGTCGACCTCTTGCTTGAACGGAACCGGGACCTGTTGGATCTCCTTGCCGGCCGGATTCAGCACACGCACCGCCAGCGGCTTGCCTTCCGAGCGGCCTACAGCGTTATACTTCACGCGGAACGCGACCTCGTCGCCACGGTTGGCCGAGAGCAGATAGGTGGCTTGGTCGCGCAGACGGTGGGCGGGGAGCTTGCTGAGAGCGGGGGTCGAAAGGCAGGCCACAGGTTCCAGACGGACGCCTTGCAGCGAGACGGGGCGAATCTCCAGCACCGGATCGTAGGGGACCCATTGGCGGAGCAGGTTCTCGTCAAGTGTATGGACCGTGCGCTGGCCCTCGCGCTCGACAATGAGCGTGCCAGTGACGTCCAGCAGCCGGGCGCCAAGAAGATCGTCAAACCTCATCACCGGCCGGTCCACCCGCTGACGAATCGTGCAATTGACGAACTCCACGCCGCCGACGTTTTCCAAATCGCCTTGGCGCGTGCTGAAGAGGATCGACGCCGAGGGGATGGGCTTGTCTGCTGGGTCCGCCAGCGTGCAGTTGACCAACCGCACTTTAGCCCCGCGCGGCGGCTTGGAGCCGATGTTGATCCCGGTTTGGCCCACATCTTCGAAGCGACAATTGACGAACTCGACGAGCCCTTGGACCGGTCCGGCCTCGCCGCAACTGGTCACTACACTCGCCGATCGGGCGTTGGTTCCCCGGGTGACGCAGTCCTCGATGCGGATCGACATTGGCGTCGAAGTGCCGTCCAACGGCCGGGCGTAGATGTGAATGGCATAGCCGTGGTTGTCTTCAATCGTGCACTTGCGCATCACGCAGTTGACCAACCGTTCACTCGGCCGGTTGGGCTCGAAGTCGATCCCGGCGGCCGGCGGCGTGCCTTTCGTGTTCTTGAGCACGCAATTTTCAATCAGCAGGTTCTCGGCGGTGATAACGCTGATGCCCTGGCGATAGTTGCGGTCGCAGACCACGTCGCGAATGACCACGTCGCGGTTGGTCTGGCCGTCGCGTCCAGCGCCGAGATAGATCCCGTCGCCGCCGCTATCGGCCAACGTGAGGCCCAGCACGGTGACGTTCGAGCAGCCATGAAAGTTAAGCACGTGACGCCACTCGGCGTGGGTGTAGTCCGCACTGTCGTAGTCGGCCCGCTGCATCTGAAGCGTGGCCCCATAGCCAGTGAGCTTGAGGTTCGTCAGATTCCACGCACTGAACAAGGCGTCGGCCTTGCCATGGAACGCCCCTTTCTTGGCTTGAACCACGACGCCTGGCTCGAAGAACAATTCCTGATTGCCGGCCAGTTGGATCTTGTCCACGATCCAGGGGCTGGGCATCTTGTCCACAATCACCTTCTCGGCCCCCGAATTGATGGCGGCTTGGAGGGCTTCGGTGGCGTCCTCGGCCTTGAATCCCCACCACGACGCACGAGCCTCCTTGCGCTGGCCCGACTGGACCTCGCGGATCGCTTGTTCGTTTCTCGGAAGATCGGTTGCCGTGGCACCGGTTGCCCAGCCGCTGAGTGTCCAGAGAGCCGCACCGACCGACAGGCTTTGAATCAGGATGCGCATCGTCTCATCTCGCAGAGGCTTCATCGAGAAAGGAATCGACTCGTCGGCCCCAACGAAAGCGGCCAGTCGCCGACGAACCATAGGTTCGAGTGTAGTCTGCGTTGGGGGGGGACGCAAGCTGCCGGGGGCGTCGAACGCGGCCAGGTAGGATGCCGGGCCTAATGGGGTTTGACGAACAAAACCCACGAGCACACACGCGGGACGCTTATGCTACGACTTGGGCAGGATACCTGTCTTGGCAGTTGCCAGGAAGATTCGCCACAACGCTTTCCCCGTTGGTTTTGCATCCTCATCGAGTTTAAGGTAAGCTGCAGGGATTGGAGGTATCTGTTTTCACCCCGAGGAGACTACCATGAAATTGCTTTTCGCACGTTGCCACTGGACCGCCGCCCTCCTGGCGGTAGCCTTCGCCTTGGTGACAACTGTCTGCCAAGCCGAAGACCAATGGGTCGCGTTGTTTGACGGCAAAACGCTCGACGGCTGGACCGTGCGTGGCGGTTTCGCCCATTACAAGGTCGAAGACGGCATGATCGTTGGCACGACCGCCGACGGCAGCCCGAATACGTTCCTCTGCAAGGGACCGTTTGCCGACTTTGTGCTTGAGTTCGACGTGCTCTGCGACACGCCGCTTAACTCGGGCGTGCAAATCCGCAGCCAGGTGCGCGGGAAGACCAAGGAGCCCGCCAGTCCGCTGGAAACGACCGGCGGCACGGTCTTCGGCTACCAGTGTGAGATTGCCGCTTGCCCGGATGCTGGCAATTTCTGGGACGAGGCACGAAGAAACAAGTGGCTGGACGACTTCTCCCAGAAGCCGGAAGCCCGCAAGGCCTACAAGCCGGGCGAGTGGAACCATTACCGGATCGTCGCCCAGGGGGACCATATGCGGTCCTGGATCAACGGCGTTCCATGTGGCGATTTCCACGATTCGACGGACGCCAGCGGCTTCCTCGGCTTCCAGGTCCACGGGATCAAGAAGGGGACCGGCCCCTACCAGGTCCGCTGGAAGAACATCAAGATTCGCGAGCTCAAGCCGGGCGACAAGGTCGAGTAACGCGGCGAGCGTGAAGCAGTCATGGGCGGTTGGCGGTCAAGCGGCGTATTGGCCCCAATCGCCCTTGCTTGTTGCATGTCACCTGTCAACGCAACGCGATATGGGACACAGCCGGGGGAGTCTATTGGCTTTGGCTTCTCTTGCTCTTCTTCTACTTTCCCTTCCGCTTGTCAACCTTTTCCCCGGTGATTGCGTTGGCATTCGGCTTTCCGCCAGGGCTGGTTACGCCTTTGGCGGCGGCAATCTCGGGGGGTTCGAGCGTGCGTCCCTGATCGCCGGACGTCTCAATCCACTGGTCCAGCACACTGCGGAGCCGATGGAGTGCCACCTGGTGGACCGGATCTGTTGAGCCAATTAGATTGTGGACCTCGTGGGGGTCGTTTTCCAGGTCGTAGAGTTCCTCGGGCGGCATCGTCGGAGCGGTCAGCGCCGCCTGTTCGGGCGTGAGCTTTCCCTGGACTGCGAGTTCCTTGAGCAAGTTCCACACCGGGTACTGCGATTCCTTATACTCGTTCGGCTGCAAAAACGGCCGTTCGGGGAGAAAGTTGCGGATATAGCGATAACGGGCGTCGCGCACCGTGCGGAATCGGGCTACCGTTTCGTCACATCGATCCCGGGCGCCGAAGACATATTCGCGCGGCGGTCCAGCTTGGTCGCCCAGGAAGACTTGGCCCTCCATTTTCGCCGGTTTCGGCACCCCGACAAGCGAAAGCATCGTCGGTCCCAAGTCGATGGCTGCCACAAGTCGGTCATCGACCGTACCGGGCTGAAAATGCTTGGGCGTGGGGAAGTTCTTCGGCCAACGGATGATCAGCGGCACGCGAAGACCGCTTTCGTAGCAGAACTGTTTGCCACGCACGTGGGCTTGGCCATTGTCGCCGAAGAAGACGACGATCGTGTTGGCAGCCAGCCCCTCCGCTTCGAGTTGTTCGAGGATCTTGCCCACCTTCCGGTCCAATTCCGTCACCGCATCGAGATAACCGGCCCAGTCGTCGCGGGTCACGGGATGGTCGGGATAATACGGCGGAATCTCGACCTTCGCCGGGTCGGCCCGCTTGGGGGAATTCCAGGGAGTCCCAAATTTCTTGCGGTTCACGCGATGCGTTTCGGAGAAGTTCACCTGAGCGAAGAACGGCTGGTGGGGCTTCAGATCGCTCCAAGCGTCGCTGTCGAACGGCACGCCTTCGTACAAGAAGTTCCAATCGGTTTTGCCAGTTCCTTCGAAGCCGACCGTGGCAGGGAGTTTGCGCAGATTGGCCGTGAAATAGCCGGCGTCGCGAAACCAGTCGGTCAACACTCGCACGCCCTCCGGCAGCCGGTAGCCGTCGTCCCGATGCGAACGATGGTTGTGGGCTCCGATCGTCGTCTGATACATCCCCGTCATGAAGGCCGAACGGCTCGCTGAGCAGACCGGGGCGGTTGTAAAGGCTTTGCGGTAGCGCACCCCCTCAGCGGCCAGCCGGTCGAGATTCGGCGTCCAGACTTCTGGGGTGCCGTCGCAACCCAGATGCGGGCCGAGGTCCTCGGCGATCAGCCAGAGGATGTTGGGCCGGGCCGACGTGGCCTCGCCCGACCGTTTGTCGAACTCCTTGATCCGCACGTTGCGGAATTGTACTTTCATCGGCGGGCCCGGATGTACCTGGAGGCCGATGATTCCGCGACGTGCCGCCTTGCCCTCCTGGCGGTCAACGGCCTGGGCCATCACCACGCCGTTGATGACCAGGGTGATCTCGTTCCCCTTGGCGATGATGCGATACTCGTTCCAGTCGTCTTTCTTGATTTTCTTCTGCAATTCGGCTGGGTTGGCCACTTCGGTGACATGTCGCGTGCCGTCCGGATCGATGACGACCTTCGTGCCGCGCATGGCCACGCCGCCCCGCGCGTGTTCAAACAGGCAGCCGCTCCACTGGTCGCCGGCCTCCATGTCGGCCTGGTAGCCCCGGGTGTCCCAATCGGGAATCTCGCGGCTGCGGAACTGAATCCCCGAGTTGCCTCCCGTCAGGCGGTACTCCAGACGCAGTTCAAAGTCGCTCGGTTCTCCGCCGCGCCAGAGGAGGTAGTTGCACTTCGTGCACGGCTTATCCGGCGTCGTTTCGGAAGTGATTGCCCCGTCTTCCACACGCCACCACCCTGGCTTGCCGTCCCAGCCGGTGAGGTCTTTGCCGTTAAAGATCGAGACGAAGCCTTCTTCCGTGTTCTCCTCGGCTGTTGCCATGCCGACCAGCGCCAAGAGCACAACTCCGCAGCCCAGCAGTCGAACCATCGTTCATTCTCCTGTTCACCCCCGCATGACCAATCCGCGCAAAGCCGCGAGTGGTGCCCCACCCGCGATTCACCGTTCGCCATCCACCCACTCTCCGCTACTTCATATGCCGATCGGCGAAGTCCATGTAGCGATCCCAGTCATAGTCGGTTACGTCGTGTTTGCCGCGGCGGATGTGGTAACCGATGGTGCTTTGGATCGGCTGTTCTACGGGGGGCATGTCCGTGGCCGCCATCCCATCGGTGCCCAAGAGGCGATAGACCGGATCGGCCGCCTTGGCCGACAGGAACTCGCCCCGCGGATCCGCCCAGCGGTCTTCTTCGGCGCTGGCCACATAGACCGGCCGGGGCGCAATCAGGGCGATGAGCATGTGCTGATCGACGGGAAGGTCGTTTTCGTGATCGCTGAACTGTTTGAAGTTATCGCAGAACCAGTGGGGGAAATGCTGATTGATCACCCGGAGCGTCTCCCCGTAGCAACGACGGCTCAACGCGGCCCCACCGCAGCCGGAATTGTTGGAGATCACCAAGGCGAACCGCTCGTCCTGGGCGCCGGCCCACAAGGCTGCTTTTCCCAGCCGGGAGTGGCCCATCACGGCCACACGCTTGGCGTCAACGTCTCGATCCGTTTCGAGGTAGTCCAAAGCCCGGCTCAGGCCCCAAGCCCAAGCGCCGATCGATCCCCACTCGTCGGGTTCCGGCTTGGTCTGGCCCGGCTTGTAGAAGAGCGGCTGCACGCCGTTTTGGAAGCCGTCGTCGAAGTCCGGATCGATGTCACCGTAGTAGGCTGTGGCCAGACCGTAGCCACGTTGGAGGATTCGTTCCACGGCCCAACGGCTGCTGGAGGTGCCGCGGGATTGTTCCGTGGCCCGATTGTTCACAATCGCATGTTTCGGATCCGGACGCATCCAGGCCGTGGAAAGCGTGATTCCCGGATCATTGCAGATCGTGTGGTTACCATAGAAGTTGAGCCCCAGGAAAACGGGCGCTGGTTTCTGCACGTTATTGGGCAGATAGAGGAGCAGGTCCATCTTCGGCCCGTCGGGCTGGTCGCTAAAGTGAATCATGATTTCCTTGCGCGTGGCCTTGCCCCCCAAGGCATCGGAGGCCACGGAGCGGACCTCGCACTTCATCCCCGCCGGCCGGCCCGGCGACTTACCGTAGACGTATTGCTCGAACAGTCGCAGGATTTCCGGCCGTCGCTGTTGCCGCCAGCCGGCCGCATCGGTGACCGGCTGCCCGTGGGCCGTCACGAGCGGATCGGGGAGCGTGTACTGGGGAACCTTGCTTTCGTCGTAGTTGATCGCCGGCTCCTTGGCCCAGGCGAGAGCGACGGGAACAATGAGCAACATCAGGGTGAACATCGGGATGAATGCTGAACGCATGACAAGTTCTCCTTGGGGGCATTTCACGGGCTGTCCAACGAACTATGGTAGCTTGCGTGCCCCTCAGGTGCAACTTGTAGAACCCCGTTTGGTCCCGGCCCTTGCTCCCACGGCGTGGGTATGCCATCATGGGAGGATGGGGCCGTCTTCTAGCTGACGAGGGAACTATGTTTGAACTCTACCGTCCGACCCGTCGGGGCTTCCTGCAACTGGCCGCCGGCAGTCTCCCGTTCCTGCAAATGCCTGACCTTGATGCGGGCGAGCTGCCCCCGTCGCGCCCGGCGATGCTCTGGGGCGACACCTCGCGCCGCGGCCGGCCCTTTGCCAAAGATCCGTCGGTCATTCGCTTCGGCGGTCGGTATCTGCTCTACTGCTCGCTGCCTCCCTATGGGGACGGACGTCCCGACGACGGTTGGATGATCGGGATCGTCGAGAGCCGGGATCTGGTCACGTGGAACAAGATCGCCGAACTACCTCCCAAAGACGCCTGCGAGAAGAAGGGGCTTTGTGCGCCCGGGGCGATGATCCTCGACGGCAAGGTGCACCTGTTCTACCAGACCTACGGCAATGGGCCCAAAGATGCCATCTGCCATGCGGTCTCCGACAACGGCGTTGACTTCGTCCGTCATCCCGAGAACCCGATCTTCCATCCCACAGGTTCGTGGAACGCCGGCCGGGCGATCGACGCGGACGCCATCGAGCACAATGGCCAGGTGTTGCTCTATTTCGCTACCCGCGATCCGGGCATGAGAGTGCAGATGCTTGGCGTGGCGGCTGCCCCTCGCGATTCGGGCTGTGGACGCAAGACCTGTACCCAATTGGGCGACGGGCCGATCCTGAAGCCCGAGCTGCCGTGGGAAAAGCAGTGTATTGAGGCCGCCTCGGTTACCAAACGTGACGGCCTCTTCTACATGTTCTACGCTGGGGCCTACAACAACACCCCACAGCAGATCGGCGCGGCCGTCAGCCGCGACGGCGTCACCTGGAAGAGGCTCTCCGACAAGCCCCTATTGGCCAACGGCGCCGCCGGAACCTGGAACTCGTCCGAGTCAGGCCATCCCGGCTTTTTCCTCGATGCCGACGGGCAGAGCTATCTCTTTTATCAGGGCAACAACGACCAGGGGAAAAGTTGGCTGTTGTCCTGGGTCAAACTCCGCTGGGAGGGCGGCCGGCCGTATGTGGTTGGCTGAGTTCTACGCCCAATGATCGCGGTGCACACGGTCTTCGCGGTAACGGTCTACCGAGGCTGGCTGTTCGGCCGGATAACCGAGGACGATCAGGCTGTGCGGCATCACGTGGTTGGGGATCCCGAGCAAGCGACGCAGCGCGTCCAGTCGCTGCTGGCGGGGATAGACGCCGGTCCAAACCGCCCCGAGTCCAAGCGCATGGGCGGCCAAGAGCAGGTTTTCCACCGCCGCCGTGCAATCAAGGACCCAATAGCCGGTCGGGTGCTCCAGGGTCGGATCGCCGCAAACGAGAATCGCCAGCGGCGCTTCGGCGGCCATCGCTGCATGGGGATTGATCTTCGGCACCTCGTTGAGCAGTCCCCGATCGGTGATGACGACGAAGTGCCATGGCTGCTTATTGCAGGCACTCGGGGCACTCATTGCCGCCGCCAGCATCTCGTGAATCAAATCCTCCGGCACGGGCCGGTCCTGAAACTTGCGAATGCTCCGTCTTGTGCGAATCGCTTCCAATGCGTCCATTGGTTTGCTCTCTGGGTGGTTGATCTTGGGTAACGAATCCCGTGAAGCCCCGCGCCAGGGTCGGGGCTAAACGAGGGTCAGTTGAAGTGGACGTGATACGTCAAATCCCCGGCGCCGAGTTCGAATGTGACTTCCGAGCCCTTGGTCTCGTAGGGAACGTCGGCTTTCTTGACGCCGGCGAAGTCGACGGCGTCGATCCGGGTGATCGTGGCTGGCCGGGCGAGGAGCTTGTCCAGCGACAGGCGAACCTTGAACGGCATCCCGTCGGGGAGCGGAGTGACAACGAGTTGTCTGTCGGCCTTCTGGCAGCGTAGCGCGCCGAGGGTCTTGGCCGGACCGAAATCGACCTCCGTCGTGTTGACCAACCGGCGCGAGATGAGCGAGGGGACTTCCGCCTTCTCGCCCAGCCGGATGCCGGTAATCCCTTTCTGATTGCCTTCGATAACCATGGTTCCCACGCAATAACGCCGGCTGGGATCTTCATTGCCCAGCATCCGGTAGCGTTTCCCCGACTTGTCTTTGGCATCGTACAAGCCGACAAGGATTTCATACTCGCCCGGGGGGCAATCCTCAGGCACGGTGATCGTCCATGCATCGCCGGTCGTCACCCGACCCGTCCACTGGGTCGTCGGCACAGCCGGCTTGCCGCCGCCGTTCATGAACCCGATCAGCTTGAGCCGCGAGACCTGGGGCTGATAGAAGTGCATGAACACGTTCAACTCGCCGGGCGTCGGTTGTTCAGCGTCCCAATTCAGCACAACCTTGAACTGCCGGCCCCCGACATACTCGACGCGCTCAAGCGAAGGACGGATCTTCAGCGGCGGATCGGCTTCCTGGCCACGGGCGTTTACATAGAAACCTTTCGGGCTGCGTGATTGTTCGACCACCGCATCACCGATCCGCTCGATACTCGACTCGATCGGTCCATTTTGGGCCAGGTAGCCATACTGCGGCAATACGCGGCCCTCGACGGTCCAATCGCTCTCGCCACGATTTACATAGACCTTGGCCCCCGATTTCCACACGACCGTGACCCGATGGAGATCGCCGCCGTCGAACTGGCAATCGACGATCTCGTCCTGAGCCAGGCTACGAATCAGATCCTGGGCCAACCAGTACTTGCGCACCGCGCCGCGGACCTTGGCTCCCAGGTCGATCATCAGGGCATGCCCGGTGAGCAGCTCGCAGGAGATGTAGTCGTCGCTTTCGATCCCGTACAGATCCCGTGCCATTCCCCCCTGATAACGGCCCGAGTAGCCCACGCCGTGAAGACTGAACCGCGTGTGGTTGACCAGGTCGAACCAGGGAATCCGCGCCCAGTCCTTGCACACAATTTGGTTGTAGAACTGCCGCGGCTTGGCGCCGATCCGGAGAAACTGGCAGTCGGCGCCGTCAAGATAGCCGATCAGGTGATCGCTTCCCGCCTCCGAAACCGTTGGGGCGTTGTTGCCGAGCGTGTCGCGGATATAGGCAAACGCCTCGCCCCAGCATCGCTGCGTCTCCCGCTTCGGGTGGAATTGGCCCTTGTGGTCGTAGAAATCAAAACCATTGGACGAGGCGAACACGTCGAGGAAGTAGGCCGACTGCGGAATGCTCGCCTGAAGCAGCTTCAAGTTGCGTTCGACGAACGGCCGGATGTGGTCGGGCCGGAACTGATAGCTCTGGGCGTCGCGACCGTTGTTGATCCAAGCCTTGCGCGGCTGGCCCGCTTCATTGAACGTGATGTGATCGTAGCTATACTCCTCGGCGTCCGGGTAGAAGTCGATGTAGTTGTCGTGCAACCCGAACAGTACGCCCCGATCGGCACAGACCTTGGACAACCGTTGCATGTCTTCGAGCGTGCCGTATTGGGGGTTGGGCGGGAAGATATCGGGCAATCGGTAGTCATAGCCCCAACGCTGCCAGTTGTGCATGATTACCATCGCGTCGGTTACGCCATAGTCGAACGCGCGCTGGAGCAGGTCCGCATCGTCGGCGTAGTTGCCGCCCCAGTAGTCGAACACAAACCGGCCGGCCTTGCGGGCTACGCCGCCGGAGGGGTTCTTGTCGTAAGGCGGTCGGTACTTCCGCGCGCAGTCGATTGCCCCGCTGGCACTGGGCACGAATGTCAGCATCGAGCAGTCATGGGTATGGAGCGTGTAGACCCGCGCGGTCGGATCGACCTGGAGATAGTCGGGCGAGGTGTCGCACGCCATCAGAAGCGACAGCCCCCCTTCGAAATCAAAGCCCACGTGGCTGGTCGCCAGATTATGACCGCCGCCCGAGGCCCGAAAAGCTTCCGGCTCGACGACGCAATAGCCGTGACCATAGTAGACCCGCGGCGCCTTCTGGTCGGCTGTGCCCAAGGCCAAGTCGGTGATCCGCTCGGGGCAGGTCACCTTGACCCGCAGACCGGCCGCGTCCTTCCAGAGTTCCGTGGTCACATCGAACGGCGCTTCGATCCTCGACATTTTCTGGACGATCCGCACCCGATCGGCCGTCTTCCCAATAACCGGTTTCCCCTGCGGGACCACGGCCGAAGGCCAGACGCCGATCGGTTGATTCATCACAGTAACGCGCAGGCCGTCGAAGACCACGCGCCGGTCGCCCTGGGCAAAGGCCAATACGCCATCGGCCAGGCCACAAGGCCCTAAGGCCACGGCCGCCCGGGCCCCCGCGGCCAGATCGAACACCAACACCTTGTCGCCGGCCGCCTTCCCGGAAACGGCCGCAGCCGTAGCTTGCTCGACGAGTTGCCGTTTCTCGGTGTCGGTCAGTTGGGTCGGCGCCGGTCCGGCGATCACCACGGGGTCGCCCCAGAAGCTGGAGTCACAGGTCGTGTTGCGTTTGGGGCCGGGATGGCTCTCCAGACGCAAGATCACCTCTTTGCCGGCAAACTCGCTCAGGTCAGCCTCGCCGGGCGTCCAGACCTTGGCGTCCGTGTGGCGTTCGAAGAGGAGCTTGCGGCCGACCCAAACGCGGAACGTCACGCCGTCGCTCGCCGGTTCCTTGGGGCCGTTGTCGCGAATCGCGTTGGCAAACACCAGGCGGATCGGCTGTGTCGACGGCAATTGAAGCCGATACTCGGCGGCTACCGATCCGGCCCGCGGGCGATAGGGAGGGTGCATGCTCAGGGCCTGTTTCGTTTCTCCTCGTGTGATCACCGTTTGCGAGAAGCTGGCCGACGATTTAGGGTCGGTCCCTTGCCAGCCTACCGGCAGTCGCTCGATCGGCTGATCAAAGTAGGCCCAAGCCACACGTTGGGTCTTCAGGGTGGCCAGCTGCAATGCGCCGAGGCGTGGAACGATATTAACCGGCATCTTCGTTTCGGTGGCCGTTGCCGGCGGGAAGTCGGTCAGGAAGATCTGCACCGCATGGGCCACGACCGGTTTACCGTCTTGTGTGAAGGTCGCGTAGACATGCAGCGGATAATGGGCCGAATAGGTCCCCTGTCCCGCGATGAACTGGAACGTCGCTTGGGCCGTCCCCTTTGCGGCAACCGTGATGCGCTGTTGGGTCGCTCCCACCGGCCGGCAGGTATCAATGAGCCCTTTCATCTCCAGGGCGACGTCCAAGGGGGTCAAGCCGGCATTGAACAGCGTCACCCGAACCGTCTGCGGCGCGTCGAGTTGCGTGACCGTCTCGATCGTGTCGATCACGAGCGTCAAGGGCCCTTCCGTTACCTTGTGGCCGTTGAACGCCAGTGCAATGGGGGCGAAAACCAGACTGAGCAGCAAAAGCCCGATCCCGACAACCGACGACCGCACCGTTCGCATAGGAAATCTCTTGGGTTGGCAGAACTCTTGTGACAATTCCCACGGCCCCGACACACGCAAACAAGGATAGCCCACGGTATACTCCGTGGGAAGGTATGGGAACGATCTGCTGATCCTAAGGGGGCTTCCAAGGACGGAACAACACAGGTGCAACGTCCCTTCAGGCTTCACCGACCGTTTCCCACACGCTTCCACGGAGTGCACCGTGGGCTACCACTTCTCCAATCATAGTCTGATCAGTCTGCCGCTTTGGAAAAGGCGATTCCCTCGATCTCCACCAAGAGGTCGGGCCGGCAGACGTCGGCCACGGCGTAGATCGTCGGCAGTTCGCCCAGTCGGGCCTCGCACACGGCACGGACCTTGGCGTAGTCTTCCTGGCGTTTAATGTACACGCGAACCAAGCCGAGACTGTCGAGCGTGGTGCCCAAACCAGGCATATTATGGTGCCGGAGGTTGTCTTCGGAGATCAACGCGGCGATGTTGTCGAGCGTCTCGTGCGTTTGCATTGCGGCATCGTTGAGATGCCGGGTTTCCGAGGCGGTAATGCTCGCCGTGCCGGATATAAGGATCGTCGCATAGTTGCCGCAGGAAAGGGCCATGGCCCGGGCAAACTTGGGGCTCTTCGGACTGTAATGACGCGCGTAGTCGAAGGCCGAGACCTGCCGAGGATTCTCCAACGGCGTCGCCAAGATGTCCGGGCGGTCAGTCGCCAACGCGATGCAACTCATCATCACGTCGCGGTTATCGGTGCCGATGCCTGTACTCGCCGGATAGACCGGTTGGCCGTTGCGGCCGGGAACCAGATGGCCGGGGAGGAACTTGATTCCCTCGAAGAAATCGGTGCGGGCCCGGTTCAGTTCCTTGTAACGTTGCTCGTCTCCCTCCCCCTCGACGATTCCGCCCAGGTAGAGCCAAGTGCGAATGATCTGCTCGAAACGGATTCCCTTCTTGGCCAAAAGCGTCTTCATCTGATGGAAGGCGTCGAGCGACCGATCGTACACGTTTGGCGAGGCGATCTGCGGGACGATCTGGGCACAATGGACCCAAGCGATCCCGTTGTGGCCGGCAAGGACCATCTGGTCGCTGATCCGTTCGATCTCCACCTCCCCCTTGCCCCGTCCGACGCCAAGGGCTTCGATCGACAGCAGCTTGCCGTTGCACGGATGCTGAGGAACGTAGGCCGTGGCCGGCAGTTGGTCCCCATAGAAATCACGCATAATCTCGCGGCAGGCGTCGAGCTGGCGATAGTCGGCCATGAACACCGCTTGATGGACGATCGAGCCGCGGGTGCCCTCTTCTTGAATCACCGCTTCGATCGTCCGCAAGGCATCATGGGCTTGTTCTTCAAGCGTCGTGCCCGAACGCGGCGTGGCCGCAGCAAAGACGTGGCGAACATCGTTCAGTTCCACCACCGAGTAACCGATTCCAGCGCTGGAGACTTTTCGGATCTTGTGGTCGGCCATGGAGGTTCCTCCTTTTCCACGGACATCCGAGTTGTATGAGGGCGAAGGTTTTGGGCGGGAAGGTTGGGCAGCAGGCAGCGCCGCCACGGCAGGACGCAAGTCGGCAGATCAGGCTGCCGACACCACAGGCAACGATCGATCAATGTTCTGGCTCTTCTCGCTCCTGCGCTCCTATTGTCATCACTCTGGTCAACAAATCAAGAGGCTTGTTTCTGCATTTGGCGGTCGGCGACTCTTCCACAAACCCTTCACTCGCCGGCAGTTCTCTCTCTTGTGTATCCGCCCTAACCGGGCAACCCACGGCGACTCGTGACTCTGTGACGCCAACCGTTGACGCCTGACGCGGAGGCCTTAGTTCCATGTTACCGCCGAGCCGAAGACTCTGGAAACAAATTTCTAAAAAAACTTCAGCCAGCTCGGCAACCGCCGAAGACCGGCTGTAAGATATAACCCGGGACAAGGCCAACAGTTTCGCGATTTCACCCAATGAGGCAACGCTTTCCGCAAATCCGCGAGAATCGGCCTTTTCCGCACGCCCCAAGTCTGAAATGCCGACAATTTTCCGCGAAACCTCTTGGGGCGTCCGGGGTTTTTGAGTTTGGGGCTTGTTGTTCCATCCGGGAGGCTACACAAAGATGCGGATCCGCCAAATCGTCGTTCTCCTGGTGGGCTTGGTGGCCCTCGCTTCGCAGGCCGACGCCGCTAAGCACGCCTGCCCCAATATCCTTTGGCTCACCAGCGAAGACAACGGACCGCAATTGGGCGCCTACGGCGACCGCTACGCCACCACGCCCCATCTCGACTGGCTGGCCTCCCAGGGGCTCTTGTACCGGACCGCCTGGTCCAACGCCCCGGTTTGCGCGCCGGCGCGGACGACGATCCGCTCCAGCCTGTATACCCCCTCGACCCGCGCCGACCCCCTGCGGACCGGCGTGCCGATGCCGGCGGGAATGAAGATGTACCCGCAACTCCTCCGCGAAGCCGGCTACTACTGTACCAACAACAGCAAGGAGGACTACAACCTCGAAAAGCCGGGGCAAGTGTGGGACGATTCCTCGCCCAAGGCCCATTGGAAGAATCGCCGACCCGGTCAGCCCTTCTTCGCCATCTTCAACGTGACCTGCACCCACGAAAGCCAGATCCGCCAACGCCCACACACCCTGGTCCACGATCCGACCAAGGTCCGTGTGCCGGCCTATCTACCCGACACGCCCGAGGTACGCCACGACTGGGCCCAGTACTACGACAATCTGACCGAGTTGGACCGGATTGTCGGCCAGCGGCTCCGCGAACTTGAGCAAGCGGGCTTGGCCGACGACACGATCGTTTTCTACTACGGCGATCACGGGGCCGGTATGCCCCGTTCCAAGCGGTGGCCCTATAACTCCGGGTTGCAAGTACCGCTAATCGTACATATCCCTGAGAAATTCCGTCATCTGGCCACGGAAGACTATGGGCCCGGCGCAACGAGCGATCGGCTGGTGAGTTTTGTCGACCTGGCCCCGACCGTGTTGAGCCTCGCCGGGGTGAGACCGCCGGATTACTTCCAGGGGCACGCCTTCCTCGGCCCCTATGCAGCGCCGCCGCAACCCTATCTCTATGGCTTCCGCGGACGTATGGACGAGCGGTACGACCTGGTTCGCACGGTGCGCGACCAGCGGTACATCTACATCCGCAACTACATGCCGCATAAGATCTACGGTCAGTACATCCACTATATGTTCCAGATGCCTACCGTGCAGGTCTGGAAGCAGCTTTACGACGAAGGGAAGCTTTCGGCCGTGCAGCGACGGTTTTGGGAACCCAAGCCGGCTGAAGAACTCTACGACTTGCAGAACGACCCGGACGAGATTCACAACCTGACCGATTCGCCCGAGCATCAGGCGGTCCTCGCGCGGTTGCGCAGCGCGCAGCGGGAACTGGCCCTGCGGATTCGCGATGTCGGCTTCCTGCCCGAGGCTGAAGTCCACCGCCGCTCCGAAGGCTCTACGCCCTACGACATGGGCCATAATCCAGCGCAGTATCCCCTGGAGCGAATCCTCGCCATGGCCGAGTTGGCTTCGTCGCTTCGCCCCGAGGCGCTCGCCGAGTTGAAGCAGGCGTTTGGGGATCACGACAGCGCCGTACGCTACTGGGCCGCTTTGGGGGTTCTGATGCGCGGAGCCGACGCGGTCGCCGACGCGCGCGACGATCTCCAGCGGGCCCTGGGCGACCCGTCGCCGAGTGTGCAGATCGTCGCTGCCGAAGCCTTGGGGCGTTACGGCAACGAGACCGACGTGAAGGCGGCGCTGGCCGTATTACTCAAATTGGCCCCGCCGGCCCAAAACGGGCTCTACGTTTCGCTCCAATCGCTCAACGCCCTCGAAGCCCTGGGCCCCAAAGCCGTCCCCGGTCTGGCTGTCCTTCGTCAAGCCGCCGCAACCAAGCTTTCGGTCGATCCCCGGCTCAAAGAATACGTCCCCCGGCTGCTTGGCAAGATCGTTACGGATTTGGAGCGGTAAGTGGGCATTGGACGAAGTATCGGGCGGCGATGAACGGCGCGCAAGGGCAAACGCGAAGCGGCAAGCAATAAGGGACACGGCCAGCCAACCACCAACCGCGTACTGCGTACCGCTCTCCGCTCTCCGTCTACTGCCGCTGATCGCGCATTTGGCGAAGGATTTTCTGCTGTTCCGGAGTCAGAACTTCCAGGCTTTCCTTGGCCATCTCCTGCTCCAGGGTCCAGAGTTTTTCCTGGGCTTTCTGGCGGACTTGTTGAAGTTGCTCTTGCTGCTTCGGACTGACCTGGAGGCGTTCAACGACCTGCGGATTGTTCAAAGCGGTGGGGATCGCCATGCGGAAGCTGATCTGATTGAGTTTGTCGAGTTGCTGCTCGGTGAGTACGCCTTCAAGCTTCTGCCGAAGGGTTTCGATCCGTGTCATCGCTCGCTGTTGGGCCTCCGCCAGCTTCTGTTGCTGCTCGGCCGGCGGCAATTCACGCAGCGCTTGCAGTTCCTGCTGTGATTGCTGGTTGTAGGCTTGGCTGAGTTGCTCGATCCGGTCTTTCTGTGGTTGACTGAGGTTCAATTCCTGTTGGACTTGCTCCATGCCCAGCAAATAGTAGCTGGGGATGTTGGGAAACGCCGGTTGGGCCTCTTGGGCCGCGATGCCTCGCGGGGCTTGCGGCGCCCGGGGTGCCGGCTGTTGGGCATCAACCAGGTAGGCGACCGTCATCCCGCCCACGATCAGCACGACCGTCAACGATTTACTAATCCGCGACATTCCTTCAGTTTCCTTTCTGGCAGAGAAATTGCATAAGCCCCAGGGATATCTACTGTATTGTACGAGCCCGCGGGAACAAGGGCGACGCTTCCCCGCACCGGCCTTGGTGTCGAGGTCCCGGCGAGAAGAACCGCGTGCGCCTCGTCAGGAGTTTCCCTAGGGTTCCCCGACGGCATACGACACTCCTTCTCTGCATACGCCGCCGGGACCACAATCTCAGGAGAAGCCCTAGGGGATTGCCCCAGAGGGACAGGAGCCTGGCACCATCAATGACCCCCGTCCCTGTCACCTCACAACCATCACGGCGTTTCCGAAAAACCGATCGCGTCGATCGCAAACTTCACGCCCGGCCGATTGGCCACGTCGAATCGGAGCGTGGTGACCAAGCCACGCCACTGCGGTGACTTGCCCAGGTCGATCACGTAGTCGTGGAACTCTCCATCGCCGGGGACCTCGAAACGAAGGCTGTTCGACTCACTCACTTGGGAATCGGTCGTTGCCCAGAAGATCTGGGCTCGATCCTTGGTGTCGCTCCGCAAGCGGATCTTCAGGTAGCGGATCGTTTCGGCGTCGACCTGAAGTCCCGAGACCTGGAGGATCGGGTCTTGTCCGGTGGTCTCGGCGACCAGCAGCCCTCCCTTGACCTCCTGCTGCATCCCGCCGGCCGACCAGCTTTCCAGATTGCCGTCCGTATTGAACTGCCACGACGTTTTTGGCGGGAGCAGAGGCAAATCGTAGGGCCCCAGGCCGAGGTCCTTGGGAACCACATTGGGCGGATAATCGCCCGGCTCGCAGAACGTCGCGCGGATCTGATCGAGGTAGTCGAACCCGCACTCGGTGAACGGCTCGATATAGCTCCCTTCGCCCCATTCATTCCAGGGCCCGATAGCGATGATCTGTTTGCCGGTTTGCTCGGCATAATCCCGGGCTTTCCGGCAAAGCTGGCCAAACAGCTCGGGTGTCCGGCCATGGATTACCATCGCCTTGCTATGGTGCCAGGGTTCGGACGACCAGCCCGTGTCAACGATTGGCTGGTAGACAAGGCCCGAGGCTCGCTCGTCTTCCCCCTTCCACAGTTCCGGTCCGACCTCGACCACGTCGGCAAACGGAATCCGCCGCTTGCCCGCCTTCTGAATTGCCGGTTGGAATCCGTGATAGGCGGTCATCGCCTCATACCCTTCCGCCTTGAGCATCTCGCACTCCGCCGGCGACTGATGCGCCGACATGGCGGCGAAGTAGATTCCTTTCAGGCCGGCCGCGCGAGCCATCTCTTGCGACATTGCATAGAGCTTGGCCGCCTCTTCCGTGCCTCCCACGTCGTGGCGGATATTGGCCGGTGCCCAGATGTAGACGACCGGTCGGCCGTCGATCTGGTAATACTCGGGCGTTTGGAAGTAGTGGTCGATCCAGTATTGGGTCACCTTGCGCCAATCCTCAGCGGAATGCGTGTTCGGCGGGTTGTGATTGGCCCACATCACGCACCACTTCAGGTACTTCTTGTACTTCGCCTTGGCGTAGGCTTCGTGAACCCAGTGCTCCAGGTGGCGATTCTCCTTGCACCAGTACCAGTCGACCATGAAGAAGTCGATCCCGTGCTCCACGGCCCATTTGATCTGCCAGTCGGCGATTTCCGGATTGGCCTCGTCGTACCAGCCCAGGATCGGCTTGCGGTCGGGATAATCGAAGATCGGACGCCAGCGGTCGATCGTCGACCAGCCGGGGAAATAGAAGACGCCAATTTCGTACTTGCTCTTCACCGGCTTCGGTTCCGGTACGTAGGATGTCTTGGCCACGGCCGGCATCGGGGTGAACTCCAGGCTTGCCTGGGCCGCGACCGGATCGAGCCCTGCCGCTTCGACCTTCACCGACAATTCGACTTTGCCCGGCGCGGCCGATTCGATCTGCCAGGTCGTCTGCTGCGGCACATAACGGGTCAGCCGGTCGATCGTCTGCTGGGCCGAACCGATGAGCTTCACGCCCGGCGGCACGACGAGCGTGGCCACCACGTTCTTGGCTGACTCGCCGCCCACGTTCCGCACGGCGCAGATCACCGTGGCCGGCCGGCCGATGCGGTTTATGCCGTCCGCCTTGCCGAAATAGGTTACGTCGAGTTCGGCCGGGCCGGTCGGACGCGCGGCCAATTCGATCGACTCAATCGCCACCTCGGCCCCTTTCACGTCGGTCGGTTGGAGGCCGACAAACACGATCTGGTCCACCCAGTTCTTCACATTGGCCATGTCGACCGTGTAATTGTGCAGTTTGCCGTCAGCCCGCAAGGGGAAGGAAAGCTCTTCCGCGCCGAACTTCGTATTGGACGCACAAAACACCCGGCCGGTTGCGCCGGCCTTGACCGCCATGCGCAAGCAGAGGTAGGGGTGTTCGGCCGCTTTGACGCTCAACATCGGGCTGAGCATCTTCGGCGCGGCGCCTTCGGCTTTGATGTGCAGCAAGCCGTTCTGGACGGTTGGAGTGGAGATCTCTTGCCAGGCGTGCCAGCCCTTCCAGCCGGATTGGGCGTCCCAGCGTGTGGCCGAGGAGCTCACCGTGGGCTGATCCACGACGCGAATCCATGCCACCGCAAACGGGCCCTCCGACGGCGGGTCGAGCCGCAGCCGGATGATCTTCTTCGCCGCCTGCCAAAACGGCTCCAGGCGAATCACCTGGAAATCGTCGCTTGCCGGAACGTGGAGTGTCTCCACCTTGTCCTGGCTGAACCCGCCATACTTGCCCTGAAGCGTTTCCGTCCAGAACAGTTGCCCCAGGCCCCCCTTGGACGCCTTGAGCTTGATTTCAATGCGTTGGGTGGCCGTTGCGGGGATTTCAAACGTCGGGCTGAAGAGGATTGGATCGGAACCGGTCGGACGTCCCGAGAGCGCGCCGCCTGCCACAGCCAGCTCGGCAATCTGCCCGCCCAGCGTCCAGCCCCGCAGGTCGTTGTCCTTGTCAAACCGCCACTCGATGACAGGCTTCTCCTCGGCTTGGCCGACGGCAGGCCCGATGGCCATCGCCCCAACCAGGCCGGCCAGTAACAGACTCTTGGTGCTCCAGCGTCGTAACATGATCAGTCCCTTTTTGTGTCCTTGGGGAAAAACACGGTGCTTGGTTCTCGGACGGCCCCCAACTACAAAGGTAACTCGCCCATTATGGTGAGGCGGAAAACGTTTTGCCAGCCCGAGGCAGACAAATCCCCCCCTTCGAGGATATGTTGCCGGTTTTTCCGCGGCCGAGGGGGGCGTGGACCGTGGGCAAGGCTCCGATCGGGGAGACATTCACATGAAGCCCCGAACCCTGAACCTTTCGATTGGCGGCAAGTCTTTGCGAGAACTTGTACCACCATTTGAGGCGAGCGGTTCAGAAAGGTATGATCAAAAAGCTCCGCCCCCCTGATCCTATCTAAAGCTGTAATTTGGAGAACGTCGTGCGTCCCTGGGCGCGGTGATTACCGATCTGGTCGAGTCACTGGTCCACCAGGAGATTCGGAAGATCGTGCTACTCAACAGCCACGGGGCAACGACCTGAAAAGCCTTCTTCGCGAGCTCCACGGGCGCACGCCCGCTCAGCTTTTCCTTGGCAACTGGTGCTCGGTCTTGCGCGACGTGTACCACGAGATCTTCCAAGAGCCGGACGATCCTGCCGGAGAAATGGAAACCTCGCTGGCGTTGGCCTTCTTCCACCGCCTCGTTCCATTGACACACCGTGGGTGGGGAATCACACTTAAGGAAGTCTGTACCGTAGACCCGCAGACCGTCTTTCCCTGACAGGTAACACACCATGACCCGATCGTTCTCCCGCCGAAAATTCCTCACCACTTCCACGCAACTGTTGGCCGGAGCCAGCGCGGCGTCGCTCCTACTCCACCTTTCGGTTGCTGCTGAAACGCAGCCGCGGATGATCCTCGGTGTGCGCGATGTGATGCTCAAGCACACGGATAAGCCCGATGTCTGGTCGGCCGCCCAATCGGTCGGGGCTGAAGGACTGGAGATCAACTTCCGCGACGATCTCTCCTTCCCGGATCTCTTCCACCCGGAGAAGAAATACACCGGTGCCACCCCCGCCGGGATCGAATCCTTGAAGGCCGACGCCCAGGCGGCCGGCCGGCGAATTACCGCCCTATGCATGGCGAACCATTTTGACGAACGGCCGGAGATGGAAGTCGAGTGGTGCACGAAGGCGGCCCAGATCGCTCAAGCCTTGGGGGTTACGGCGGTGCGCATTGACATCATTCCCCGAAAGATTCGCAACCGCGACGAGTTGCTCGACTTCTCCGTGGACATTTTGAAACGCGTGATCGCCGCCACGGAATCGACCGGCGTCGGCTTCGGGCTGGAAAACCACAGCAACACGACCAACGATCCGACCTTCCTGGAGCCTTTGTTCAATCGTGTCGGTTCAAAACGTCTGGGCCTCACCCTCGATGTCGGCAACTTCTACTGGTTCGGCCACCCGTTGTCGAAAGTCTATGCGATTTGCGAGCAGTTCGCCGACCGTGTGTTCCACACCCACTGCAAGAGTATTAAGTACCCCGAAGAACTGCGAGAGCAGCAGCGGAAAATGGGCTTGGACTACGGCAAGAACTGCTGCCCGATCTACGCCGGCGACGTCGATTACCGCCGCGTGATCAGCATTCTCCGCAAGGCCGGCTATGCGAACGACCTGTGCATCGAGGACGAGTCGCTGTCAAAATTCCCCCCAGCCGAGCGGGGTGAAGTGCTGGCCAAGGAGATTCAGCACCTCCAGGCATCGTTGTAATCGCAGGTTTCGCTACCTCAGATTGACCATCCCCCCATAACAGATGGCCGGGGATCGTAAATCTTCCTGGCAGTTATCGTGACAGGCATCCTGCCTGAGTCGTAGCACAAGCGTCCCGCTTGTGTTTGTAGCATAAGCTTCCCGCTTGTGTTGGTAGCATAAGCTTCCCGCTTGTGTGCCGTAGCACAAGCGTCTCGCTTGGCCGCGGACGCTGGAGAGCAAGCCCCAAGGGAAGAGGCCTTAAAGCGATGGCACGTGAGACGTCTGCACGGGTGCACGTCAGCTTTTGCATTTTAGGGCGGGGGAGATGGGGGG
>CAZLDQ010000070.1:0-20562 GCA_964558295.1 uncultured Planctomycetaceae bacterium
ACCGCCCGGGCCTTGCAGGCGGGTGGCGTACTTGCCGACAGCTTGTGTTTTGCCCCATTTGCCACGATGTGGCTCCTGAAGGCGACCGCAGCCTTCACGAGCCCAAACCTCGCCCCCTTCACGACGTTCCCCCTCGCCGGCCGAATCGCCCCCTCTCGGCAGCTCGGCCGGCCAAAAATGACTTGTTCAACGGGCTGCTAAGCTACGGTTCGGGGAGGATGCCTGGAATGAGATGCCTGGAAATTTTGTTACACCTGTTTTTGTCCCGTCATTGACGTGGGATACGTCTTGGTATTATAAGGGGAGGAGCCCGGCACTTATTCCCCGGCGCTGACGGTGATCTCTTGCGATAACGCCCTGCATTCCCAAGGATATGTTATGCACCTTATGATTGGCAGAACAACGGCTCGTGTGTTCCCGCTTTGTGTTGCTCTCTTGACCGTGGCCACGTTCGTCCAGGCGGCCGAACCGAAGACGGAGTTGCTCTGGCCTAACGGGGCGCCGGGGGCTAAGGGGGAGGCACCTGATGATAAGCCGACGTTGACAATCTGTCTGCCCGATCCGGCCAAGGCCACGGGCACGGCCGTGGTCATCTGCCCGGGCGGCGGGTATGGCGGTGTGGCCATGAATCACGAGGGGCATCAGGTCGCCGAGTGGTTCAATTCGCTGGGCGTAGCCGGTTTCATTGTCGACTATCGGCATCGCAAGAAGGGCTACGGCCATCCGGCGCCGCTGGACGACGCCCAACGGGCGATTCGCACGGTGCGTGCACGGGCGGAAGAGTTCCGGATCAAGCCCGATCAGATCGGCGTGATGGGTTTTTCCGCGGGTGGGCATCTCGCCTCGACAGCGGGCACGCACTTCGATAAGGGGGATGCCAGCGCGACTGACCCGATCCAACGTGTGAGCTGCCGGCCCGACTTCATGATCCTCTGCTATCCGGTGATTGTTTTCGATGCGCCTTATACCCATCGTGGCTCGCAAATTAACCTGATTGGTGCGGACGCCGATCCCAAGTTGGTCGCCAGTCTCTCAAACGAGAAGCAGGTGACCTCGGAGACGCCGCCGACTTTCCTTTTCCATACGGATGAGGACACGGGCGTGCCGTCGGAGAACAGTGTGGACTTTTATCTCGCTCTACGGCGGGCCAAGGTTCCTGCGGAAATGCACATTTTCCAGGTCGGGCGCCACGGTCTCGGGCTGGCCTTGCAGGTGCCGGGGACGGCGATGTGGTCGAAGTGCTGCGAAGAGTGGTTCCGTAACCGTGGGTTGCTCGGAAAGAACTGACGAGAGGTAGGCGGGTTGGGCAGATCGGAGGATGGGGTCAGTAGCGATCGCGGAACGTGTGGTAGGCGCGGGCGTAGTCGGCTTCGCGATCGACGCGGGCGATCGGCGGCTCAAAGGTTTGGGTGACTTGCTGCCGGCCACCATCGATTGGCCAGGTGACGTCCAGCCGACTGTGGTGATCCCAGCGGCATCGGGCGCGGAGTAGTTCCCGGGAGCCGGCTTGGCGGCGGAGTGTGTTGGGCAGATGCCGGCCGGCGGCGTCGTATTCGTCGATCCGTTCGTAGGAACGCATCACGGGGAACTGAACGCGGTAGATTGTCAGGAGTTGCTCCAGTGAGAGCCCCAACGCCAGGGCCACGAGGACGTCAATCTCCAGCAAGGCTTGGCGCCGGGCAAAGTCACTGCGCAAGGGGGTGTGCCATTGCCACTGGTTTGGATTGAGCTGGTGCCAAGGCAATTCATGCTCGCCGGAGAGTCGCGCGTCACGGCTGGTCCACTGGTCGTGGCAGATCGAGTCATCGGCCATGGCGACCCATAATGCGGCATAGTGCGACGTGAGACAATTGAGCCGCAACGCGCGATGGACGAGCGGCAGACGCCATGGCCCGTCGATCAGCGGGAGCATTCCGGCGACATCGGCGCGAAAGTCGGTCTTGCCGGTGAGTCGCACGAGGAAGTCGAAGAGGATCGAACAGCTTGCGGCGGAAAGGACGAGCATCGTGGAAGGATCGGCGAAGGCGATCGTGTAGACTGCGTCGATATGCGTGCAGCCGGGCGGAAGGATGCAGGAGATCAAGGTGCGCTCGACGCCCACGTTTCCGCGTCGCCGGTGGGCATAGCGGTAGCGGGAGGTCAGGGGTTCGCCTGTTGCCGAGGGCCATCGGGGAATTGCGGCGTTGAACGCGGTGCGGTCGCCCTGCCGGTTGCCGGGACGGTAAACGGCGCGGGGCAGATAATCGGCCGGAATGGCGGTCAGGTCAATCGGGTCGTAGTGGTTTTTTTTCGTGCAGCGCCATCGGGCCGTCTTGGCGAAGGGCGTGGCCACGGTAAAGTGCGGTCCAGAGACGATCCACTCGGCCGGTTCGGTCGGCTGGAAGCTGGGGTGGTCTTGACGCGTGATCCGGCCGGCGCGTGGGGCTTCAGCTTCATCGAACATGACCGTCGCTCGAAAGGTCTCCGGGCGGTCGCCCAGGCGATGCGCGACGCGGGCGAAGTCTTCCACCACCGAGAGGATCTCCTGGCTGTGTATTTGCGGCAACCGCGTGTGGAGCAGCGGAGTTCCCGGGGGTTCGAGCAACCGGTGGAACGTGGCGAGTTCCCGGCGGGTGACGGTAATCAGGCGGTGGGCATGTCCGCGAGTCTCCCAGTTGCCGTCGTCGGTTCGGATGCCGGGCACGGGTTCGGCCGGTTCGCGATGCTGGCGGCAGGCGCTGATCGTTTCCGGCGCGAAGAGGTTGGAGAGGCTGACAAAGCGCGGTTCGCCCGGCTGGCTGCGGAAGAGGTTGAGGCTGAAGGTCTCGGGATGGCCGATGTCGGCAAACAACTGCCGCTCATTCTTGAACTGGTAGTGTCCGAGCAGACGGTGGTAATAGGCCTCGCGAAATGGGCCGCCCATGGGGTCGTCGAAGGCGTTTTCCTGGTGTAGCAGGCCCGCGATGCCCGTGGCGTTCAAGAGTTGCCAGGAGCGGAGGATGAAATGTTTGTAGAGATTCGTCTGAATGCCAGCCAACTCGGGGTAGAGTCGCCGTGACTTGAGCATTGCGATAGCGCCCTGCAAGTGGCGTGTCCGCTCGGCGTCGTCTTCTTCGTAGTCTTGAAACACTTTCCACCAGGGGGGATTGCTGACGATCAGGTCGAAGCCCGGGTGTTCGGCCTGAGGGCCAAGGACCTCGGGGAAGGCCAGTTCCCAGTGGAAAAACCGTTCCTCGGCCGCCAGCTGTTCGACGCGGCCCAGCCAGGGGAGTGAGTGCGTTTGCAGTGTTTCGCCTTCAAGCAGCCGGCGTGCGACTGAAAGCCAGGTGCTTCGCTCGGGCAATTCGGCCACGTGGTCTAAGGGCCAAAACCAGAAGGCACACCAGGCATCCATCAGGAGTTTCAGTCGCCAGGAGCTGCTATTGGCGGGCGTGGGGATATGCTCCGGTTCGCCAGGAGGCTCAATTCCCGCCGCGGACAGGTGTAACGCTTCGATTCGCTGCCGGTGATGGTGGCGCCAATGTTGATCCACCAAATCGCTGATTGCTATGGCCTCCCGACATTCGGCAGGTGTCCAAGGGGATTTGGCTTGTGTCTTGAGCCAGGCGATCGCCTGCCGGTATGCCTCGGGATGGCTTGCGCGGGTCGAGCGGTGCTGGGTGGCGGCGAGCATCTCGTCGTCGAAGACGAGGAAGTGGTAGATATGCTCGGCGTCCCGCGGCTGGCCGGGCTGGAGTCGTTGTGGTACGTCGCTGTGCGCGCCGGCCTGCTTGCCGGCGGCGAGTTGCGGACTTGACCACACGGCCCGGCGGGCGCCGAGAAGGCTGTTGCCCGTTCGCAAACGCAACGGGAGACCTGGGATTGGCGTCTCGACCTTGCGCTGGAGTGCTCGGCACCCCCAATCCACGGCGACCGTGTTCAGGTCGACCCCATAGACCGCGTGCATGGCCAGATGGCGTTGGATTGAGTAAAGCTCGAGCTGGTGCTCGGCCAGATTAAACTGCGTCCCCCGTTGTCGTTGCTTCCAGGTTACATACTGATGGGCAAGTTGACGAATCGCCTCCTCCAGGAAAGTCCCGCATCCCATGGCTGGCTCGCAGATTTTCAGGTCCAGCAGGCGATGACTATCCTCGGGGAGCCGGGGAATTAGTTCACGCAGGGCTTCTTCAACCAGACAGGAAGTGAGCAGTTCGGGGGTGTAGTAACTGGCCGTCTGACGGCGAGCCGGCCCTGACGGAGGCAACAGGAACACAGCGTCGGTGCGGGAGGTGCTGGCCATGCCGCAATCATAGGGGGACTTCCCCGCGGGGCAAGCCGTAGTGGGCGTTCCTGAATGCCATGACATTGACCCGTGTTATCCGTGGTTGTTTTCGTTCGTCAAAACCCATCAGGTGGGTGAGAAATGCGAGCTAGGCTGCCCTTGCTTCTTAGTGTAGAATTCACACTAAGTCATCCCGAGGTGCTTCATGAATTCGCTCGCTGCTCTGTATCAACCGTCGCTGGCCCTGCTGACCGATCTGTATGAGCTGACCATGGCCTATGGCTATTGGAAGGCGGGGATGACCGATCGCGAGGCGGTGTTTCATCTGATTTTTCGCGAACACCCGTTTGGCAGCGGATTTACGATTGCCTGCGGTTTGGAAAACGCGGTGGCGTATCTCGAAGGGCTTCGCTTTGACGAATCGGACTTGGCTTACCTAGCTTCGCTGCGTGGGGCCGATGGTCGGGCGTTGTTTGAGCCGGCTTTTTGTGAGTTCTTGCGTGACTTACCATTGGCCCTGGAGGTGGATGCCGTACCCGAGGGGACGGTGGTTTTCCCCCATGAGCCGCTCGTACGGGTCAAGGGCCCGCTGATGCAGAGCCAGATTGTCGAGACGGCCCTGCTGACGATCCTCAATTTCCAGACCCTGATCGCCACGAAGGCTGCCCGGGTCGTGCTAGCAGCGCAGGGAGAGCCGGTTTTGGAGTTTGGCCTGCGCCGGGCCCAGGGGGTTGACGGTGGGGTGTCTGCCAGTCGCGCGGCGTACATTGGCGGCTGTGTGGGTACGTCGAACCTCTTGGCCGGCAAGCTTTACGGGATCCCTGTCAAAGGGACGCATGCTCATAGCTGGGTCATGTCGTTTGACGACGAACAGGAAGCCTTCTTGGCCTACGCTAAGGCGATGCCCAACCATACGATCTTCCTGGTCGATACGTACAACACACTGGAAGGCGTGCGGCGTGCGGTGGAGGTGGGCCGGTGGTTGCGTTCCCAGGGGCACGAGATGCTCGGCATCCGGCTCGACTCGGGTGACCTGGCCTATCTGAGCATTGAATCGCGCAAGATCCTCGACGAAGCCGGATTCCCCAATGCGATGATCGTCGGTTCCGGCGATCTCGACGAGCACATCATCACGAGCCTCAAGAACCAAGGGGCGGCGATCAACGTCTGGGGGGTCGGCACACGTTTGGCCACCGGCTACGACCAACCGGCCTTGGGGGGCGTCTATAAGCTTTCAGCGATTCAAAGAGATGGTCGTTGGGAAGACCGGATCAAGCTTTCCGAGCAGCAAGTGAAGACGTCTAACCCGGGCATCCTCCAGGTCCGACGCTACTTTTGCCATGGGGAGGCGGTGGGGGATGCGATCTACGACCTCCAGCACCCGCTTTCCGGAGGTTGCACGATGGTCGACCCGACCGATATGACCCGCCGCAAGGTGTTTGCCGACAACACGGAGTGGGAAGATCTCCTGGTGCCGATCTTCCGCGATGGCAAACGGGTTTACTCGTTGCCGGCGATCGACGAGATCCGCCAGCGGGTGCACGACCAATTGGGCCTGTTCCATGCCGGCGTTAAACGATTTGTCAATCCGCACCGCTATCCGGTGGGCCTGGAGCGTGGGCTTCACCAGCGGAAGACGGAGCTGATTCTGCGTCAACGAGGATTCACCAAATGACACGTATCCGGATTGGGGCGGCGGTGCTCAACCAGACCCCGCTCGATTGGAATCATAACCAGCAGAACATCCTGCGGGCGATTGAGGCGGCCCGGGCTCAGGAGGTCCAGGTCCTTTGCCTGCCGGAACTGTGTGTGACCGGTTACGGTTGTGAAGACGCTTTTCACTCGGCCGGCTTGCAGGAGCAGGCCCTTGGCGTGCTGAAAGAGGTGGTGGCTGCCACACGGGGAATGATAGTCAGCCTTGGGTTGCCCCTGTTGCACAAGAGTGCCCTGTTCGATGTGGCTTGTTTGGCTGTCGATGGCCGGATCGTGGGGTTTGTTGCCAAACGGTTCCTGGCCGGCGAAGGGCTCCACTACGAGCCGCGCTGGTTCAAGCCTTGGCCGCTGGGGGTGTGCGATACGATCGTCATCGACGGCCAGGAGTATCCGATCGGTGATTTGGTGTTTGATTGCGGCGGCGTGAAGATTGGCTTCGAGATTTGCGAAGACGCCTGGGTGGCCAAACGGCCTGGCAGCGACATGTCGCTTCAAGGAGTCGACCTGATCCTCAACCCCAGTGCCAGCCACTTCGCGTTTGGCAAGTTCGAGGTGCGCAAGCGGTTTGTGATCGAAGGTTCCCGGGCGTTCAGCGTCAGCTACGTCTATGCGAATCTTCTGGGCAACGAGGCGGGGCGGATCATCTACGACGGCGGGGCCCTGATTGCTTCGGCCGGCAAGCTGCTGGCCGTGGGGCCGCGGTTTTCCTTCGAGCCGATGCAGTTGACCACAGTAATGATCGACGTGACGGCTACACGGATGAACCGTGCCCGGACGGGGAGTTTTCAGCCTGATTTGACGAACGGTCGCGAGAACGAAATTGTCTGTCCGTTCGACTACCCGGACCTGGAGCCCGAGGTGGCCAGGCCCCAAGCGGAGCCGTGGGAATCGAGTCCGCACATCAAGGATGAAGAGTTTTGCCGGGCGTTGACCCTGGGGTTGTTCGATTACCTGCGCAAGAGCCGTTCCTGGGGCTTCGTGGTCAGCTTGAGCGGCGGGGCCGACTCGTCGGCCGTCTCGTGCCTGGTGGCCTTGATGGTGGAGATGGCTGCGAAGGAACTGGGGCCCGAGCGGTTCCGCGAAGCGCTGGGCTATATCCCGCATTTGGAACAGACCGACGAGCCGCGACGGTGGGTGCGGCAGTTGCTCCACTGCGTTTACCAGGCCACGAGAAATAGCAGCCAGACGACGCGGAACGCCGCGGCTACGGTGGCCGAAGGAATCGGTGCGTCGATGTCGTGCCTGGAGATTGACGAGTTGGTCCAAGGCTATCTCCAGGGCGTCCAGAAGGTGCTGGGCCGAACGTTGAACTGGGGAAGCGACGACCTGGCGCTACAAAACATCCAAGCTCGGGTCCGGGCGCCGAGTGTGTGGCTGTTGGCCAATGTGAAGAATGCGCTGCTCTTGTCGACGAGCAACCGTTCGGAAGCGGCGGTAGGCTACGCGACGATGGACGGCGACACGGCCGGCGGGTTGAGCCCGATTGCCGGAATCGACAAGGCCTTTTTGCGTCGCTGGCTCCGTTGGCTGGAAACCGAAGGGCCCGTCGGCTTGCACCCTATTCCGGCCTTGGCTGCCGTGAACAACCTTGCGCCCACGGCCGAACTGCGTCCATTGGAGCACAAGCAGACCGACGAAGACGACTTGATGCCCTACGAGGTTCTCGATCCGATCGAACGGGCGGCGATCCGCGACAAGCAGACGCCGGTGGAAGTCTTTCGCCTGATGCGATCGCAATTCCCCCAGTACAGTACGGCCCAACTACACCTTTGGATCGAGCGGTTTTTCCGTCTCTGGGCTCGCAACCAATGGAAACGCGAGCGTTACGCCCCCTCGTTCCACGTGGACGACGAAAACCTCGACCCCAAGACCTGGTGTCGGTTTCCGATCCTCTCTGGCGGTTTCCAGCGGGAGTTGGAGGAGTTGCGCGGGTATGTGGAGGGGGGGAAATAGAGGGGGTGGGAATGACGAATGACAAAATCAGAATGACGAAGGAATGTCCAAATGACCAAGCACGAATGACAAAGCAGAAAGGGGGAAAAGTACCCACGGTTCGTTGCTCGTTCGTGCTTCAGGCTTCGTCATTCTTTTGTCATTCTGATTTTGTCATTCGACATTGTTCCTTCGCCCTTTGCCCTTAATCCTTCCACCTTATGCCCCACACTTACCCTTATCCCCGCCCTGCGTTGACCGCCGACTGTGTGGTGTTCGGTCTGGATCAGGAAGACTTGAAGGTGCTGTTGATCCAGCGGGATCGGGAGCCGTACGCGGGGAGATGGGCGTTGCCGGGCGGGTTTGTGGATATGGAGGAGACGCCGGAGGAGGCGGCCCGACGGGAATTGGCGGAAGAGACGGGGCTGACCGAGGTCTATTTGGAACAGCTTTATACGTTTGGTGCTCCACACCGCGACCCGCGAGGGTGGACCGTGTCGGTGGCCCATTATGCGCTGGTGAACATTGCCGACCACCAGGCCGTGGCGGCCGACGATGCCCGCAACGTGGGCTGGTTTTCCGTGCGTCAACCTCCGGCCTTGGCCTTCGATCACGACCAGATCCTGACGATGGCCTACGGGCGGCTTAAGGGCAAGGTTCGCTATCAGCCGATCGGTTTTGAACTTCTGCCGCGGGAGTTCACCCTCTCGCAGCTTCAGCACCTGTATGAGACGATTCTTGGCACCCCGCTGGACAAGCGGAATTTCCGCCGCCGTGTGCTGGGGACAGGCTTGCTCGAAGAGACCCAGGAGACTCAGAAGTCAGTGGCCCATCGTGCGGCCCGGCTTTATCGGTTTGACGAACAGAAGTATCGGCGGTTGGCAGAACAGGGATTCCACTTTGAGTTATGAGCCGTCAACGGTCAGCATGTTGCTTGCCCTATCAACCCGTTTAGCCCCGGCAGGTGCCGGATGCGTCTCAGCATGAACGCGCTTTTGATCATCGACGTCCAAAACGACTTCTGCCCCGGCGGGACCTTGGCCGTGCCGGAGGGGGATCGGGTTGTGCCGGTGATCAATCAGATTCAGCCGCACTTCGATCTGGTGGTGGCCACGCAGGATTGGCACCCCGCGGAGCATGGCAGTTTTGCCGCCAGCCATCCGGATCGGCGGCCGGGTGAAGTGATCGATCTCGACGGACTGGCACAAATCCTCTGGCCGGTCCATTGTGTTCAACACACGCCCGGGGCGGAGTTCCATCCGGAGCTTGATCGCGGCCGTATCGCCCGGGTATTTCAGAAAGGGGTGGAGCCGCAGATCGACAGCTACAGCGGTTTTTTTGACAACGGCCATCGCCGCTTGACCGGCCTGGCCGATTATCTTCAGACGCAGGGGGTGAGTGATGTCTACGTCGCGGGATTGGCCACCGACTACTGTGTGAAGTATACGGCCCTGGATGCGGTTGCCCTTGGTTTTTGCACGCACCTGATCCAAGACGCTTGCCGCGGCGTGGAACTTGCTCCAGGGGATGTGGCCCGGGCAATCAACGAGATGCACGCGGCGGGGGTGAGGATGGTGACGTCTGCGGATGTCGTGCGAGCGGAGGAAAGACGATAACCGCAGAGGCTCCCGGCACAAGTGCCTGGGCTAAACGGAGTGCGTGGGGTTATTTTTCGTCACGGCTGGGGTATGAACTTCTGGGCACGCTTGCCGATGATGTCGACCAGGTAGAGGTTCCCGTGCGAATCCAACGCGAGGCTGTGGACCCAGTTGACGTCGCCGGGCTGTTCCTTACCGTCTTCGCCTTTGGGCAGGGTCCAGAGCATGCGGAGTCTACCGGTGGGGTCGAACTTCATGATCAACTGGTCCTTGGGCGGACAGCCGAGGACGCTGTCTTCGGTGCGCCACGGCATCGGCGAGGAGCCGCAGACCCAGATGTCATCGTTCTTGCTGACCCACAACGACCAGGGCACCAGCAGGCTTGACCAGACGTCCAAGAGTTTGCCGTCCTGATCGAAGACCTGGATGCGGTTGTTGTTCCGGTCGGCCACGTAGAGGCGGCCCTGGGAGTCGGCGACAATCGAGTGTGGCAGGCTGAACTCGCCCGGCGCGGTGCCGAGCTGGCCCCATGCTTTGACGAACCGGCCAGACTTGTCGAAGTGTACGATGCGTGAATTACCGTAACCGTCGGAGACGAAGACGTCACTGGCGGGGGTGACGACCATGTCGGTCGGCTTGTTCAAGTGGTGTTCATCGTCGCCCGGTTGGCCCGGCGTGCCGAGTATCTTGAGGAGCTTGCCATCGGGCGTGCATTGCATGACAACGTGCTTGCCTACGTCGGCCAGCCAGACGTTTCCTTGCTGGTCAAAGCGGATCTGGTGAGACGTGCCGACGAGATCGTCGCCCCAGGCGAAGAGAAACTTGCCACTGGCGTCGTAGACCTGAACAGGCGGTTTGGCCCGGGTGAAGATCCACACGCGATCCTGGCTGTCCACGGCGACGCCTGGCGTTCCCCCCCACGCCATCTCGGCCGGCCGCTGGGGCCAAGTGGGGTCCACCTGGAAGGATGTGGCCAGATTCTTCCGTGGGTAGACGGGTGAGGTGGCTTGCTGGTATTGCGGTGGGGGCGTCTGGCCGAACAGGGGGACGGTGTCGGCCGACAACAGTCCGATTCCGGCTATCACGATCAGTCCTCGCAGCAATCCGCTTGCAGGATAGGTCCAATCAGCCGCCATGATGCATCTCCGGGGAAAGCTACTCGGATGTAGGGAAGAACGCGTTTCCAATTTTCCGAGTCTATCGTTCGGGAAGGGGCGGCGTCAACGGTTGAGCGAGCCGGGGGTGTGGCAAGATTTCCTGGCATCCCTGTGCAGGTGCCCTGCCTGCCGTAGCGTAGGCATCTTGCCTGAGGCCAACTCTGCAGCCTCCGCGGCCAGGCAAGATGCCTGGCTTACAACACACAAGCGGGACGCTTATGCTACGAGTCAGGCAGGATGCTTGTCTCGGCAATTGCCAGGGAAGATTTGCCACTCCCGCGCGCCGGTGGCTTTGCCCTACCGGATCAGGATCGATATACTGATCCGATTCAGTCCCCGAGTGTCAAGGTATCGCCCATGCTTTCGCTGTTTCGAGTTTCCAAGCCGATCATCGGCATGCTCCATGCCCCGGCGCTACCCGGCGCGCCGGGTTACCAAGGCTCGTTTGAGGCGGTTCGGGAGGCTGTTTTGCGCGACGCGGAAGCCTTGGTTACCGGTGGGGTCCATGGGTTGATGCTGGAGAACTTCGGCGACGTGCCGTTTTATCCGGGGCGGGTGCCGGCCGAGGTGGTCGCCTGTATGACCTCGCTGGCCGTTCAGGTCCGCACGCGGTTTGACGTGCCGCTGGGGATCAACGTCTTGCGTAACGACGGACGGAGTGCCCTGGCGGTGGCCGTGGCGGCGGGAGCCCAGTTTATCCGCGTCAACGTGCTTTGCGGGGCGCGGGTGACCGATCAGGGGATCCTTCAGGCCGTGGCCCATCACCTGCTTCGCGATCGCGTCTTGCTTGAGGCGGGGACAATCCGGATTTTGGCCGATGTCGATGTGAAGCACTCCGCCCCGCTCGGCCCGCGGTCGCTGGAAGACGAAGCCCGGGAAACGCTGGAACGAGGTGGGGCCGATGGTCTGATTGTCACGGGGGCTGCAACGGGCCAGCCGACCGAAGTTGATGCGGTGTTTCGGGTAAAACGCGTGGTTGGGAAAGCTCCGGTGTTGGTGGGCAGTGGGATTACTCCGGAGACGATCGCCAGCTTTCTCCCGATTGCCGATGGGTTCATTGTCGGTACGTCGCTCAAGCGGGAGGGGGGGACCACGAATCCTGTCGAGCTGGCACGGGTTCGGGCCCTGGTGGGGGCCATCGGGTAGGGCCGGCTTTGTTCGGTCCAATGACGCGATTAGGCCGGTGCCAGCACTGCCCGTGAGAGAAATCCCGATAGCCGGCGGGCTTGTCGGGGCTTGCCCCTGGTTGAAAAATGTCGGCATGGGCTCCTTTGCGCGAGCGCTGCCGGATCGTGCCTTGCTTGAACCATGAGGTCACGTCATGGAAAACTACGATGGGGTCGAGTCCTTAGTCGAGTCGCCGACCAGCCGTGAGCTGCTCCTGGAGCAGTATCGCGCAGTGCGTCGGGCGAGTATCCGGATGTGTGAGCCGCTGGAACCGGAGGCGTTTCGCATCCAACCGATCGACGAAGTCAGTCCGCCGTGGTGGAACCTGGGACATACCAGTTGGTTTTACGTGCGGAACCTGTTGGAGCCGTTTGGAGGCGAGGTGGTCGAGGAGGACGAAGACTACGACTATGTGCTCAACTCCTATTATGCCTCGTTGGGCCCTCGGGTTGCCCGAAGCCGCCGCGGCCTTTTGACTCGGCCGACGACTGCCGAGATCTATCGTTATCGCGAGTCGGTCGACTGTCGCATGGAGGAGTTGATCCATCGGGTCGAGGACGATCGCTGGAACGAGTTCGCCTTTACGCTGACCGTGGGATTGAATCACGAGCAGCAACACCAGGAGTTGTTTTATACGGAGATCAAATACACCCTGGCCCAGGACCCGTTTCCGCTGCGCCGGCCGTATCGCACACCGAGCGACACGGCGGAGTCGGTTTCGGAACGGTCGGCCTCCGAGGTGGAGATGGTTCCGTTTGAAGGCGGACTATTGGAGTTCGGCAACTTGGAAGGCGGATGGTGTTGGGACAATGAGCTGCCGGTGCACCGCTACTACCTCCATCCGTTTGCGATTCAGAACCGTCTGGTCACCAACGGCGAGTATCTTGAGTTTATCGACGACGGCGGTTATGCGCGGGAGTTGCTCTGGCTCGACAACGGATGGACCCTAGCGCAAGCCGGCGAATGGAATGGTCCACTGTATTGGGAACGCCTTGGTGGGCAGTGGTGGCTTTGGACCCTTGACGGGGTGCGAGCGATCGATCCAGCCGAGCCGGTTTGCCATATTAGTTTCTACGAGGCCGATGCGTTTGCCCGCTGGAAGACACACACCTTTGACGAGTACCGTGGAGCCCGGCTGCCGACGGAACGTGAATGGGAACATGCGGTCCGTTCCTCGGGGCAGACGCCGGCGGCGGGCAATCTGCTGGAAAGCGGGGCTTTGCATCCCCGCCCGGCACAAGGCCAACAGGCCCTGAAGCAGCCGTTCGGCGACGTTTGGGAGTGGACCTTGAGCTACTACGAACCTTACCCAGGCTATCAGGCGTTTCGCGGGGCGTTGGCCGAGTACAACGGCAAGTTCATGGACAACCAACGCGTGCTTCGTGGTGGGTCGTGTGTGACGCCGGCCGATCACATCCGCGTGAGCTATCGCAACTTCTGGGCTCCCGGCACCCGGTTTCAGTTCAGCGGCCTTCGGCTGGCGCAAGATCTGTAGCCCGGAGGGACGTAATGCCAGCGAGCCACGAAGTCTTGCCGGTCCGGGGAGACAATTGGTCGGCTGAAGGCTTCGCCCGGAATGTTTGCCGGGGACTCGCGGCTGTGCCGAAGAACATTTCCTCGCGATGCTTCCATGATGAGCGGGGCAGCCGGCTGTTCTAACGGATCACGCAACTGCCCGAGTATCCTTTGGCTCGTTGCGAATGGGCCATTCTCCAAGACGGTGCGAACCGAATCGCTGCGGCTGTCTCGGGCAGGCCGTTTGGGCTGGTCGAACTGGGGAGCGACAGCACGAAGACCGGATTCTTGCTCCGCGGCTTCCTTGAGCAGGGACTATGTTTCCAGTATGTGCCGGGCGATATCTGCCGGGTAACGATCATTGATCTGGTCCAGACGCTTTGCTGTCGGGACCGGTTCGCGACTCTCTGCCTGTGCTGGATTGTGGTCGAGTATTTTGATGCCTTCCGAAATTGAACGCCGCAAGCCGTTTTGTTAGTATGGGGGGAGGCTCCTGATGGGATTCCATCCGAGCGGAGCCACGATGGGAAACCCAATTCGCGCAAGAGGACTCTCCTATGCTACTGAGTCGTACAACAATCTTGGCCACAGGATTTCTGGTGTTCAGCGTGATGGGGCTTTGTGCGGCGGAACAAGCGAAAGAGCCCGGGCCGACATTGTCGGAGATGCTGGCCTCGGCACCGAAGCCAAGGCGGCTCGCGTTACGTCCGGAGGTGGTGAAGACCTATGTCGATGCCTTTCAGGCGAAGGACGAGGAATTCTATCCGTCGTACATCGGCAACTCGGACGCGTGGTCATTTTTGGAGCGGAACGTGCCTTGGTTCGAGTGTCCGGATAAGGATCTGGAAGAAATCTACTACTTTCGCTGGTGGACCTACCGAAAACACATCAAGTTGACGCCCGACGGATTCGTGATCACCGAATTTCTGCCCAAGGTAGCATGGTCGGGGAAGTATAACACGATCAGTTGCTCCGCCGGCCATCACTTGTATGAGGGGCGATGGCTGAGCGATCCCCGTTATTTGGACGACTACTCGGTCTTCTGGTTTCGCAGAGGGGGCGAACCGCGACTTTACAGCTTCTGGGCAGCCGATGCGATCTGGAATCGGGCCATGGTGACTGGCGACACGCGGCTGGCGATCGACCTGTTGCCCGATCTGGTGGCCAACTACGAGGCATGGGAGCAGACGCATCGCGATCCGAATGGGCTCTTTTGGCAGATCGACGGCCGGGACGGTATGGAAGTCTCGATCGGCGGTAGCGGCTACCGCGCGACGATCAACAGCTATATGTATGGCGACGCGATGGCAATCGCTCGGATTGCCGAACTGGCGGGCAAGACCGAACTGGCCGCAACGTATCGCGAAAAGGCAAGCCGGATTCGGCAACTCGTTCTGGAGAAGCTATGGGACCCGCAGGCGGAGTTCTTTAAGGTCTCGCCGCGTGGCGAAAACATTCGCCTGGCCGACGTTCGGGAATTGCACGGTTACACGCCCTGGTACTTCAATTTGCCCGATCTGGCCAAGGTTGGGGCATGGAAGCAACTCATGGACCCTCAGGGCTTTTTTGCGCCGTATGGTCCTACCACGGCTGAGCAACGTCATCCGCGATTCACGCTGTCTTACGAGGGGCATGAGTGTCAGTGGAACGGCCCGAGTTGGCCATTTGCCACGTCGGTCACGCTGGTGGCCATGGCCAATGTGCTCAACCAGGGGCCGCAGGATGTCATCAGCCGCCGCGATTACTTGACTCTGCTGAAGACTTTTGCGAAGTCGCACCGGCTCAAACGCGAGGATGGGCGGGTGGTGCCCTGGATCGACGAAAACCTCAACGCGCAAACCGGTGACTGGATCTCTCGCACACGGCTGAAGACCTGGCGCAACGGCACGTGGGACCCGCGCAAAGGAGGCGTGGAGCGAGGCAAGGATTACAATCACTCGAGTTATGCCGACCTGATTATCAGCGGCCTTGTCGGGCTTCGCCCCCGGTCGGACGAGACGCTCGAAGTCAACCCGCTCGTGCCGGAAAATACCTGGGATTACTTCTGCCTGGATGGCGTGCGTTACCACAACCACTGGTTGACGATCCTTTACGACCGTACGGGGAAGCGATACAAGCAGGGGACCGGGCTGCGAATCTTCGCCGATGGGCAGGAGGTTGCCGCTTCGGAGAAGCTTTCACGAGTGAGCGTTTCGCTGGCCGGGGTTTTGCCGCTGGCAGAGACCGCGGGCGGCTGGGTGAAGTATGAGGGTAATCCGGTGCTGGGCGGGGACCTGGGGACTTGTTTTGATATCTCGGCTCTCAAAGAAGGCGACGTGTACCGCCTGTGGATCTCTTGGCGGCCGAAGGCGAGCATTGCCTTGGTCGAAAGCGCCGACGGGCTGCACTGGAGTAAGCCGGAGATCGTCCTGGGGCCGAATCCGAACACCGATTGGGAATCACACGTCAACCGGCCGGTCGTCCTCAAGCGAGACGGGCAGTACCACATGTGGTACACGGGGCAGGCGCGGAAGCGTTCGTGGATCGGCTATGCCACGAGCCCGGACGGCAAGACCTGGAAACGTATGAGCGACCAGCCCGTGCTCTCGTCAGAACAGCCCTGGGAGAAAGTGGCCGTCATGTGCCCGCACGTTCTTTGGGAGGAAAAGACCAAGCTCTATCGGATGTGGTATTCCGGGGGTGGGCAGTATGAGCCGGATGCGATCGGCTATGCGACGAGTCCCGACGGCCTTCATTGGACGAAGTATCCCCACAACCCGGTCATGTGTGCTGATCCCCATTCGCCTTGGGAACAGCATCTCGTGACGGCTTGCCAGGTTCTCAAGCAGGGGGACTGGCACGTGATGTTCTACATTGGCTTCCGCGACATCCACCATGCCCAGATCGGCTTGGCCCGTTCACGCGACGGAATCACCAATTGGCAACGGCATCCTGCCAACCCGATTATCCGACCGGGCTTGGGCTACTGGGATCACGACGCCTGCTATAAGCCGTCGGCCGTGTTTGACGGCACGAAGTGGCTGCTTTGGTACAACGGCCGGCACGGCCATTTCGAGCAGATTGGCGTGGCGACCCACGAAGGGGAGGATCTCGGGTTTCCTGGCGAGGCAAGTGCCTCTCGCTAGACTTGTTGAATCCCAGGGTGATTGCGGACGCGGACAACCGAACACGACACAAGTGCCGTGGCTAAACGGTTTGTGCCGTACTCCACGGAAAACGTGGGGTTTACCCTTCGATCTGGTAGGGCTTGCGTTGCTCGCGGCGGAGCCAGCGGTTGGCTTCGTCGTCGCCGACGAAAAGTTCTTTGACCGGGTCCCAATGGAGCTTGCGACCTAGTCGGATCGAGATGTTGCCCAGGTGGCAAGCGCTTACCGAGCGGTGTTGGCTGACGACATCGGAGATCGGCGTTTGGCGGGTCTTCACACAGTCGAAGAAGTTGCCCATGTGATTGATAATTGCGTCGAGCTTGCCGGCGCGGTCCGGGCGCGTGGGGTTGTCGTGGGCGTAGAGCTTGAACTGCTCTTTGGGGAGCGGATGATCCTTCAGTTCGTCGACCGGTTTGCCGGCCACGGTGCCGCGATTGACGAAGAGCCGGCCCTTGTCGCCCTCGAACATCACGCCGGCTCGCCCTTCACACTCGAAGCGGAGCAGGATGTCGCCGGGGTACTTCATGTTGACGGAGAATTTGGGCGGCACGTTGTAGCAGTTGGGCTCGTTGGGGAGACGCTCGGCTTGGCCGTCGATCTCCAGAGGGCCGGAATAGTCGGTGCCCATGCCCCAATGGGCAATGTCGACGATATGGGCGCCCCAGTCGGTCAACTGACCGCCGGAGTATTCGTACCACCAGCGGAACGTGTAGTGGCAGCGTTCCTTGATGTAAGGCACGTCGGGCGTTTGGCCCTGCCAGAGGTCCCAGGTGAGGTGCGCCGGCACGGGCTCCGTCTTGAAGGGGCCGCCGGTGGGATTGGAACCGCTCGTCACGGTCACGGTGTGTAGCTTGCCGATCCGCCCGGCGCGGACCATTTCGCAGGCCAAGCGGAACCGCCAGTCGCTCCGCTGCCAGGTACCCACCTGAACGACGCGGCCGGAGTCCTTCACGACGCGGCAGAGGATCTTGCCTTCGTCGACGGTGAGGGTGAGCGGTTTTTCGGCGTAGATGTCTTTGCCCGCCCGGCAGGCGTCGATGATCATCTTCGTGTGCCAGTGGTCGGGCGTGCCGATCATCACTACGTCGATATCGCTGCGATCGAGGAGTTTGCGGTAGTCTTCATAGAGGGTGGCCTTGCCGCCGAAGTCGGCGACGGCTTTTTCGCCGATCTGGCGATCGACGTCGGCAATGGCCACGACGTCGCCATACTCCACGGCCTTCTGGGTGATCACCGACCCTTGATAGCGCATTCCGATCGCGCCGATCCGGAAGCGGTCGTTCTTCGACTTCGGTCGATTGGCGTCTTCGGTGTTGGCCGTGAAGATGTACGGCAAGAGGGGACTACCGGCCAAGAGGCCCGTGGAGGCTTTCAGAAACTGGCGGCGGGATGATGGGGATCGGTTCATGACAAGCAGTCCTCCAAGTAGGTTCGCGCGCGATTGATTTCGGCCGTCACGTCTGCCGCCGTATCGAGGATCGGGATGCCTCGGGGCGTGGGATGCATAAAGACCTGCGTCCAGCCTTGGTAGTCGATCTTGCGCAACGCGGCGACAAGCGGCCGGAAGTTGAGCGCACCCCGGCCGGGCATTTGTTCCAATTCGTCCGCCTTGGGCATCTTCTTCATACAGCCTTGGCCATGTTGCCAGGCATAGAAGTGGACGAGCCGGGGACCGAGATCGGCAATCAGGGTGGCGAGCTGCGTTTCGTCTTGCGGCAAGTGGTAGGGCGCCAGGGCGATTCCCAGTCGTGGCGAAGGCGACATCTCGGCCAGATACCGCAGCGAATCGGGCGTGTGGATGAGTGCGTGGGCGTGATTCTCGATCCCGATCGTCACACCGCATTCTTCGGCCACATCGAGATGGGGCTTCATCTGTTCGACAAACTGGGCCACCGCGGCTTTCGCCTCAGCGCCGGCTACATCTTTTGGCCCCACGCTGCCGGTTACAACCAATCGACCGCCGAGCTTGGCGACCAGTCGCAATTCGTCCTGGAGTCGAAACGGTCCGAGATCATAACGGGTCGTCATGCCGAGGCGGACCTGGTGGGCGGCCAACAGGCTGGAGAAAGCTTCGAGCCCCAGGGCGTCCATCTGTTCGCGCTGGTCGCCGTGCGGCAACGGCCAGAGATCGATCCATTCGGTCCCGGTTCGATGGACTTCGGGCACAATTTCAGCCAGCTTCAGCCGGCCGTACATGCTTGAGGCAAGGGCGTAGTGCCATCGGAATGGCTTTTGTTGCGCCGGCGCGGCGAACGCCTGGGTGCCGATCGCGGCCGACCCGAACGCGGCCAGGGTGGTACGACAGAATTGGCGGCGGGTCCATCTATTCATGAGTGGTGGCCTCATGGAGGATTCGCATGAACTGTTTCATGAACGGCGCGTGATCGTGATAGGTGCGGGCACTGACCAGATTGCCATCGACGACGCATGGCTCGTCGACGAAAACGCCGCCGCAGACTTCCAGGTCGAAGCGGCACTTGGGCACCGTGGCCATGCGCCGGCCTTTCACACAGCCGGCGTAGGCGGGGATCTCCACGCCATGGCACACGCTGGCGATCGGTTTTCCCGCCTGGAAGAAGTGGCGTGTGATACGCACAAGAGCTTCGTCGTAGCGGATATACTCGGGCGCCCGACCACCGCTGAAGAAGATTCCGCAATACTCTTCCGGATTCACGTCGCGAAAGGCGATATCGGCCTCGATCGAATAGCCTTCCCACTCCTTGGTGATCGTCCAGCCGGGTTTTATCTCGTGCAGGACCATCTGATAGCGTCGTTTTTCAGGGGCAGCCACGATGGGGACGAAACCGTCTTCTTGCAGTCGGTAGTAGGGATATAACGTGTCAACGGTTTCCGAGGCGTCGCCGACGATGATCAGAACGCGGTTCATGGGAAGGCAACTCATGATGAAAGCATGCGGACGTCGTTGGTTGGTTTGGCCGTTGGGCGACCGTTTCGCCGACCCAGCCTACGCTCCCCATTTTACATCCACTCACCAGTGACTTCATTCAGGTTTTCCGCTATTTGCGTTCAGATCTTTCGTTAGGGCATGGGTTTGACGCAGATTCTGAAACGGAATGAACACGAAGTTGATTGACGTCAGAAGTGAGGAAGTGGGAGCCTTCACTTGTTATTGCAGATGTCTCTTTTGACGAAGGGAGAGACAGCCCATAGCAACACAAAAGTCGAACGGGTTTACCCTGGCGGAGCTATTGGTGGTGATTGCCATCATTGGCATCCTCATCGCCCTCTTGTTGCTGGCGGTTCAGGCGGCGTGTGAAGCGGCACGCCGCACGCAATGCAATAACAATCTGAGGAAGTTCTGGACGCAACTGCTCGCGTATCGGGAACCGTCGCGATTTCCGGCAAGCCGGTAGGGCGGGGAACAGTATGTCTCTATTCGCTCAAGACGGGTGCCACCACTCACGGCTTGCTGGACAAGCGTGGGAGATTCGAGTTCGAACGCCGTCTCCCTCCGGGAGAGCACACGGTCTATTTCGGCGGTGTGTCCAGGATTCCGGAGAAATACCTCAGCGAAACGTCGAGCGACCGTAGGATCACTCTTGTGTCCGGTTCCAATAATTTGGTGATCGACTTGGAGTAAGAGGAGGTCCGGAGGTCAGTGTTTCTGGGGCCCGCGAGCCGCAGCGCGAAACTCGCCGGGGGTTTGGCCGTAGCGGCGTTTGAAGGCTTCGGCCATGTATTGCGGGTAGTTGAACCCGGTTTTTTCGGCGATCGCGGCCAACGAGAGTTCCGTCTCGCTGAGCAGTTCTTGCACGCGGTTGAAGCGAACTCGGGTGATTTCGTCGGCCGGGGTGCGACCGAGAACCTGGCGCATTTGTCGTTCCAGCGAACTGCGGGAGACGGACACTGCACGAAGCACGTCGTTGACCGTGATCCCGTCGCAGGCGTGCTCGCGGATGAATCGCACTGCGGCAGCCAGATCCTGATTTTCGAGGGCGACGACATCCGACGACTGGCGCGTGACGATCCGTTGCGGTTTGACGAGAATCGGTTCATGGGGGGGGGGTTCGCCGGCCATCAAGCGAGCCAGGACGGCGGCCGCCGTGTAGCCGCTGGGGACGCCGTCGAACTGG
>CAZLDQ010000070.1:20572-25125 GCA_964558295.1 uncultured Planctomycetaceae bacterium
CCCCCCCACCGCCGACTGGCGCGGGACGACCCGTGGCGGCTGGACGAGCCCCGGCGCATGGGGGGGGGTTCGCCGGCCATCAAGCGAGCCAGGACGGCAGCCGCCGTGTAGCCGATCTGTTCGCCGTCGAACTGGACGCTCGACAGGGGCGGGGTGGACATCGTGCAGAGCGACTCGTCGTTTTCTACGCCCACGACGGCCACTTCCTCGGGCACGCCGACCCCGGCCCGGCGGCAGGCGTCCAGGAGCCAGAAGCCCAGTTGGTCGGTGCAGGCCATGATGCCGATCGGTTTGGGGAGACCGGCGATCCAGCGGGCTACGTCGGCCTGTTGTTTCTCCCAGTGGATGGGTTTTTCTCGCCGGCCAGGCGTCTGGTATTCGTGACAGGGATAGCCGGCCAAGCGAAGCGTTTCGATGAAGTTGTCGCGCCGCTCTTCAAAATAGCCTTCGGTGGCGATTTCATAGACGCCAAAGTGGCGGAAACCGCATTCGAGCAAGTGCTCGGCCACCATCTGGCCGAGCGAGCGATTGTCGACACCGACGAAGGGGAGGTTGTGGCGAAGTTTCGTGGCGCGAAGCTCGACGGCCGGGACGCCCGTCTGACGGATGGCATCGGCCATCGGCTGGCTGTTGGTCCGCGTCAGGATTCCGTCGCCTCGCCAGCGAACGAGCCAGGGTGGGAGTGGCGATTCCAGCGCACGGAGTTCGATGAAGAGCGACCAGGGCTCGTGTTCGGAGACGTAGCGTTTGATCCCCCGCAAGAGGTCTCGGCCATACGTCCGCGACGTCTCGATCAAAAGCGCGACGTGGGGCACTCGGCTCATCGTGCCATCCTCCTTTCGGTCGATCATAGTTGCCCTGGGACCGGTCCTCAAGGGGTTTATGCCGCAGGAGATGGCCACGAGTACGGTCTGAATGGGGGCAGAAAGAAGGGATAAGGGGGTGGGCGTCAGAGATGCTCTTGCCCAGCCTGCCATGCAGAGGATACACTCCTTGCGATGATGACGCCCGAGGTACTCACTGGTTTTGCCTTGACCTTGTTGGCCGGTTTGGCGACCGGCGTGGGGAGCGGCATTGCCTTTTTTGGGAAGCGGACCAATACGCGGTTGTTGGCCATTGCCCTGGGCTTTTCGGCCGGGGTGATGATTTATGTTTCCTTCATGGAAATCCTCCCTAAGGCTCAGGAGGCTCTGACCGAAGCGATGGGGACACGGCAGGGGGCCTGGTTGGCGGCCGTCTCGTTCTTTGCCGGCATCGGGGTGATCGCCCTGATCGATTGGTTTGTACCGTCGATCGAGAACCCCCACGAAATGCACCGCGTGGAAGAGATCCCGGACAAGGATCTCGATCGGGATCGCAAGCTGATGCGCATGGGGATGTTTTCCTCGCTGGCCATCGCGATTCACAACTTTCCTGAGGGGATTGCGACCTTTGCCGCAGCCCTGCACGACCCGTCGCTCGGCGTAACGATTGCCATAGCCGTAGCGATTCACAATATCCCCGAAGGGATTGCCGTGTCAGTGCCTGTGTTCTATGCCACGGGCAGTCGGCGGAAGGCGTTCGGCTATTCCTTCCTCTCTGGACTGGCCGAACCGCTGGGGGCCGTTTTGGGTTATCTCCTCTTCTTCCGTTTCTTCAACGACATGTGGTTCGGCTTGCTGTTTGGCAGCGTGGCCGGGATCATGGTCTACATCTCGTTGGACGAACTGCTTCCCTCGGCTCAGGAATACGGCGAGCACCACCTGTCGATTTTCGGCCTGATCTCCGGAATGGCCGTCATGGCGGTGAGCTTGCTGCTGTTTCTCTGAACTCCGAAACGGACTGTTCCGTATGGCCGCGTGCGCAGCGGCCGGGCTTGCCCGGCTTTGAAAAAACCAAGCCTTCTGCCAGCGGCGTGCGACGTTCATCGCGTCGGCAGGAATTGGACGGCGTCGACGATGACATGCCCGTTGGCGCCGGCGTTGGAGATTGTCACCACAGCGGGTTGATCGGGGCTGAAGGTGTAGGTGCCCAGGGAAACGAAGGCCTTGGCCACGGGCGGGGCTTGACGTTGGTTGATCTTGATCGTGTGTTGGCCCAAGGCGTTCCGCACGGTTACCGGGACGTTGGTGGCCCGATTGCTCGAGGGGGCGTAGGAGAGACGGACTTCGTAGCGGCCCGACTTGGGAAGCGTGACTTCGAAACGGGCGGCCTTGGTCCCTTCGTGCTCGTCGTGCAAGTAGCCGGCGCCGAAAAACGGACCGGCCGACGTGCTCATGAGCCACTCGCCGGTTAGGATCGCCTTGTCGTTGTCGAGGACCACACCGTCAAGCGAGGTGGGATCGAGCGACAGCGTCGGGCTGCGGCGTGGGCCGGTCCAGACGAGGATCTGCTTATCGGCCAGAAGCCGCTCTCGGAGGCGAGGGTAGTCGACCGCCTGGACGTCGACGTCTGTCTCGATCGCTTGGACGGCCGCGGTGGCTGCCGATTGGCCGAGGATCATGAACACCGGTTCCATGCGGATCGAGCCGTAGGAGATGTGCGAGGCGGAGAGGCAGACCGGCACCAGGAGATTGGGGCACTCGCCCCGCTTGGGCACGATCGAGCGGTAGCTGATCGGGTAGGGAGAGACGCCGACCTGGACGTCGCCTTCGTTGATCGCGAAGCCTTCGGGACTCACGTAGCGTTGTGTGTGGTGGGAGTCCATGTTGTAGGCGCCCAGGCCTACGGAGTCCGGGGCCGTTTCCTCGCCCACGCAGTTGTGCTCGGTCATCACATAGTCGCTCACCATGCGCCGGGCTTCGCGCACGTAGAGCTGGTGCGGCCAGTTGTCGTTGTCGACAAATTCATCCTTGGCCAGCCCGAAGCGTTGGAACTCGGCGCGGACCTTTTCCGGTACGCGGGGGTGGTTGGCCAACGTCCACATCAGACCTTTTTGATAGTTCTGGTGCTCCTTGATGATTCGCTCCCGGGTGGCGTAGTCGCCGTCGGGATAGTCGTAGTTCATGCCGATGTAGTCGGTCGAGACGGCGAAGTTGTTGTTCGTGTCGGTCTTGCGATTGGGCATCCAGACCGGGTTCCAGGGGATACGGTGGTCGCCGGCCTCAAAATTGCGCAGGAGCAGCTCGTATTGCGTGGGATCGTAACCTTCGGGCTTGGGCCATGCGCGGCGGTTTTCCGGCACGTCGGTTGTGCACATGCGGTAGTTGTAGGCCTGAATCCGTTTGTCGGCGGCTCCTTCTTCACCGGGACTGCCGGCATGTAGGCCGGGCAACAGGCCGCTGGCCGGGTCGCCCGGGCTTACGTAGGGATCGACCTTCGTGATGAACTGATGGCTGACAGCCCGCCGGGTTTGGACGCCGTTGAGCGTCTCGCCGTACTGGCGATTGGCCTCACGGCCGACGGTGTAGGACACGCCGGCTGTGGCCATCAGGTCACCTTCGTAGGTGGCGTCGATGAACATCCGGCCCGAAAAGGTCTGGCCCGATTCCATGACGAGGGCGATGATGCGCGGGCCGTCTTTCTTGACGCCGGACTTCAGATCAAGCCGCTCGCCGAAGACCACGGGGATCTTGTTCTCGCGGACCATTTGGCCAAAGATGGCTTCGGCCACGTGGGGTTCGAAGGTCCACATCGTGTCCTGGTCGATGGAGCCCCGTTTGTTGTTGGCCTTGTAGTCGTCGCGTTTTTGGTATTTCCAGGCCGCGTCATTGGCGTAGTACTGGTAGATTCGGCCGTAGAACTCGCGGGCAATACCGCCGATGGCCGCTTTGTTGCCGATGTCGGTTGCCCCGAGCCCTCCGGCGCTGAGTCCGCCGAGGTGACGGCTTGGCTCGATAAGAACGACGGTCTTTCCCATGCGCACGACCTGCACGGCTGCGGCAACACCGCTGGAAGTGCCGCCGTAGACGACCACGTCGTAGGTGGGCTCCGCTGCGGCGGCGACGCTGGAAACGCCGGTGACGACCAGGGCAATCAGGGTGCGCAACATCTGGTAGTACTCCCAAGGCTCAGCGGACACATCCAACACACGTGCGTAGCGGCCGGGCTTGCCCGACGCTTCCCAACTAGTCGTTCCGATAGTCCCCTGCCCCGAGGAAGGCGAACGTCCTTAAGGAAACGTCGGGTTAGGCCGATTTGTGAACCGAAATCTTCTGCTTTGCGGCAATGTTCCGGACGTGATGAACAGAACGACCCGGGGCTGCGTTTGCCGTAGGATGCCTGCCAAAACGCAAACAACCCTCCCCCCTGTTGTTCTCCCGCAAGCGGGCAAAGGGGAGTTGTGTTAGGGCTCCTCAATAACTCCGCGGCCGTACGCGCGCCTGGACACGGCTCGGCAAGCCTTGGATACGGAGGAAGCCCTCGGCGTCGGTCTGGTTGTAGGCGCCGCCGCCTTCCATCGTGGCGATTCCCTCGTCGTAGAGGCTGTTCGGGCTGGTGCGGCTGTCGACCATGAGGTTGCCTTTGTAGAGGCTCAACGTCACTTGGCCGGTCACTGGCTTCTGTGCCTCGCGGATGAAGGCCATCAGGGCGTCCATCTTGGCGTGGTACCAGAACCCGTAGTAGACCATCTC